>PIVW01000040.1 GCA_003353825.1 Chloroflexota bacterium | reverse complement strand
GCCATACCTCGAAGCACGACATAAGTGCCCAGTACGGAGCAAACGATGCCGACTACCAGTGCGGCGAGCAACGCCCGGACGATGAAATTGAATTGCAGGGGATCGAGTAGCCAGTCCATGTTCAGTCAACCGCTAACGCTTGTGATTACCATTCGCACACCACCGGGGCTGTGTCATGTTGCAGCCCTGCGATGCCACCCATTTTCGTATGAAATGCTCTCATTATGCTGATAGGGCAACACTCATGTCTTAATTGGTGTCTTCTCAGACCAAAGCCATGGATCTTTCGAGCAGACACTTGAGTTGCGAGATTTTATGTCAAAACTAGTGCTGAAGTCATTGTAGTAACATTGCCTGAATTTGCAAATACACCGACGATGCTATTGCCGTAACATGCGTAGTGCCATAGCCGCGCATGGCCAAGTACAACGCCGAATCCCGTGCCTCTGCCACATAGGCTTGTCTACCGAATAAAATTAAGTAGAATGGCTAATACGCTTAACAAAATTCGTATATTCTCCGTATTCACAGAAAAACCATTGACGTGAGGTCGCGCAAATGATAAAGTCATCTCAAAGACTATCGCCACTCGATGCCATTGATTTCGCTATTCTTAATGAGTTACAAATCAATGGACGGATAAAGCACACCGATCTGGCCCGCCAGGTCAATCTCTCTGCACCCGCAATGCACGCTCGCATTCGGCGGCTCGAGAAGAATGGATTCATCCGTGAGTATGTCGCTCTGGTGGATCGCGAACTGGCAGGTTACGACATGCTCTGTCTGATCCATGTCAGTATGGCACTACACCAGCATGATCAAATTGAGAACTTCAGGACCTCTGTTCAGAAATTGCCCGAAGTTCTGGAATGCTACCATGTTACCGGCGAACATGACTATCTGCTCAAGGTGGTTGTCCGCAACCGCAAAGACCTGGAGCGATTTGTCATCCGCCGTCTCACATCGATTTCAGGCATTGCTCAGATCCGTACCAGCCTGGTTCTCTCGGAGATCAAAGCCACAACAGCACTCCCTCTACCACCGTTATCTGATGAAAGCTCCTAATGAGCGGAGCGCCCGCTTCATACACACAACGCACGACGAATAGTTCAGATTCCCAGTTATTCCGCAAGCAATTGCCATAACCTTCACACCGATTTCAACGAGGTGATATGATGACGATTGAAGTGATTCCTCAAACGATGGGCCAGCAATTCGGCAGACGCTCGTGGGCCGAACCCTGGAAGATCAAAATGGTTGAGCCTATCCGCATGACCAGCCAGGCCGACCGAGAACGGGCAATTGTCGAGGCCGGATACAATACCTTTCTCTTGCGATCGGTAGATGTCTATATCGATCTGCTCACCGACAGCGGCACCAACGCCATGAGTGATCGCCAGTGGGCGGGGTTGATGCTGGGTGATGAAGCCTACGCCGGCAGTGTTAACTTCTACCGGCTCGAAGAGGCCATCCGCAACTATTATGGCTACAAGCATGTGGTGCCAACCCACCAAGGGCGTGGGGCCGAGCATCTCATCAGCCAGGCGGTGATCAAGCAGGGTGACACAATCCCCGGCAACATGTATTTCACCACCACGCGGCTGCATCAGGAACTGGCAGGTGGGACATTCGTGGACGTTATCATCGATGAAGCTCACGACCCCAGCAGCGAACATCCTTTCAAAGGTAATGTCGACCTGGATAAACTCCAGACGCTGATTGATCGCGTAGGGGCAGAGCACATCCCCTACATCAGTCTGGCCGGGACAGTGAATATGGCCGGAGGACAGCCAGTGAGCATGGCCAATGTCAAGGCGCTGCGCCAGTTGTGCGACCGCTACGGCATTCGCATTTATCTCGACGCCACGCGCATGGCCGAGAATGTATTTTTTATCCAAGAAAGAGAGCCCGGTTATGCGGATGTACCGATAGCAACCCTCCTCAAGGAATTCTGTAGCTACACTGACGGCGCCTGGATGAGCGCCAAAAAAGATCACCTTGTCAATATCGGTGGTTGGTTGGCTGTGAATGACCATGAAGTGTTCGACAAAGCCAGGAACATGGTCGTCATCTATGAGGGTCTGCATACCTATGGTGGTATGGCTGGGCGCGACATGGAGGCCCTGGCCATCGGCATCGAAGAAGCGGTACAGGATGATCATATGCGGGCCCGTATCGGCCAGGTTCGTTATCTGGGCGACCTGCTCATCGACTGGGGAATACCCATCGTTTGCCCGGTAGGTGGCCACGCTATCTTCCTCGACGCCAAACGCATCTATCCTCACATCCCCCAGGATCAGTTCCCTGCCCAGAGGCTCGCGGCCGAACTCTATCTTGACTCGGGCATTCGTAGCATGGAGCGGGGTGTCGTCAGCGCCGGACGTGATCCAGAAAGCGGAGAGCACCGTTATCCCGCCCTGGAACTCGTGCGTTTGACCATTCCTCGCCGTGTGTACACTCAAGCCCACATGGATGTAACAGCCGAAGCAGTCAAAGCCATCTACGACGATCGTGAGCGCACCCGCGGTCTAGAAATGGTCTACGAACCCGAATACCTGCGCTTCTTCCAGGCAAGGTTTGCACCCCTCAAGGACTAAACTGATGACAAACATTTCCTCACACTCTCCCGGCGTCAAAGCCTACATCGAACGTGGTAAAGCGATGGTGGATGCTGAATCCAGTCATCGCACTGCCATGCGTGGCAAGAAGTTCGATACCATTGCCGTGCATGGCCTCTATGGTATGCAAGCTGCCCTGGCCAATCAGGGCAGCATTATCGAACCTACCTATCTGAGTTCTGCCCAGCACTTCGAGAGTAGCGACCACATGGAAGCTGCTCTGGCCTATCTCATGCCCTCGTGGACCTACTCGCGTATTGCTAATCCCACCCTGCATTATCTTGAAGAAACCCTGGCGCTACTAGAAGGCTATGGCTATGATGGCGATGTCAGTGCCTGCGCCACATCATCAGGCACATCGTCCGTATTTATGGCGACGAATCCCTTTCTGTCGCTCGAACAGGAACAGCTGTCGGCCGCTACTGCCCCAAACATCGTTGCCAGCGCCAAGTGTTATGGTGGAACCTATATGCTGTTCAGCCAGCGCTACGGCATCGAGCGGGGGATTGAAGTGCGTTGGGTGCGCGATCCACTGGACCTGGCGGAATGGGCAGACAGGATCGATAACAACACCCGTTTCGTCTTCGGTGAAATGCCCAGCAATCCTGGCCTAAGCGTTTTCGATATCGCCGCCGTAGCCGATATCGCTCATCAGCACGACCTCCCCTTGATTGTGGACTCGACTGTGGCCACGCCCGCGCTCATGCGCCCCTTGAATCATGGCGCCGATATCATCGTGCAGTCTGTGAGCAAGAGCCTAAGCAGCAGCGGTTTTGCCATTGCCGGCGCTATCATTGCCCGACACAATATCCATACCCGCGTCGGCCCAGATGAACTGCGCTCCAACTTCTCGACCTATGTCAAGCTGCAGCCCTTCCGAGATCATGGCCCCTCACTCAGCCCTTTCAGTGCTTTACTGATCCTGAACGACTTGCGCACCTTGCGCGGTAAGATGGACTTGATGAGCCGAAACACGATGGAGGTTGCCCAATATCTGGAGCAGCACCCACAGGTCGAGCGAGTTTCCTATCCGGGATTAGCAAGCTGCCGTGAGCATGATGTCGCTTCTCGTTATATGTGGCTGGTCGATGGTGAGGCTGATCTGGGAGAGCCGGTAAATCGCTACGGCCATTTGTTGGGGTTCACGGTCAAGGGGGGAGCGCAGGTAGCGCGGCAAGTGTTCGATGGCTTGCAAATGATCTGGCGCGCCACTGATCTGGGCCGTATCAAGAGCGTGGCTACGATTCCGGCCATCTCCACCCACCAGCAACAGGGGGATGTGGGGCGCGAACTGGCCGGTGTACCACCTAATCTGATCCGACTCAATGTCGGCGCTGAGCATTTCTCAGATATTATCGGAGATCTGGATCAGGCACTGGCGCAGGTTCGTAGCAGCAAAAGCGTATTGCAAACGATGCCCGCTTAAACGGCCAAAGGGGTTAGGCGACTTCCGAAAAATAATTGAGGGAGGTTTTATCATTTTCGGAGGTCGCTAGAGGCATTTTCGGATTGGAGGCTTATTTATTTTTCCGAAAATGCCTTAGCAGGCGGACTGCCAGACTCGCTGGCACGACGCCCGGTGCCACATATAACCGGCATCCCGCTGCACAATCGCTGTTGAATGCCGTGGACAAATCGGGTAATACTGCGTTAGTATGAGGTTGAGGAAATGCCGCCTAACGCTATTCTGGAAAAATCTTTATGAATCAACTTGCACTCGAAAACATCCGCGTCGTCGACATGACCGAAGCCATGGCCGGGCCCTTTGCCGCTATGATGCTGGGCGACATGGGCGCTGATGTCATCAAAATCGAACGCCCGGGCAAAGGTGATATGGCTCGAGGCTGGGGGCCCCCTTTCATCGAAGGTGAAAGTGGTTACTTTCTCAGTACCAATCGCAATAAACGCAGTCTCACACTCAATCTCAAGCACCCTGCCGGACGTGAGATCTTCCACAAGCTTATCGCTCAAGCTGATATCCTTCTCATCAACCAGCCGCGTATCGAGTCTTTGCGACGCCTGCAAGCAGATTACGACACCCTCAGCACTCTCAACCCTCGTCTGATCTATTGCTCGATCAGCGGCTATGGCATGACCGGCCCCAACGCCGGGCGCAGCGGTTACGATCTGGCCGCGCAGGGGGAGTCCGGCACCATGGCTCTCACCGGAGAACCAAACGGCCCACCCGTGCGCTATCCGGTGCCGATCAGCGATATCACCGCCGGGCTCTACACCACGATCTCCGCCACCACCGCTCTTTACGCCCGTGAACATAGCGGTAAGGGCCAATTCATCGACACCGCCTTGCTTGATTCGCAGATCACGTGGCTGACGAATATGGCCGGCGCGTACTTTGTCAGCGGCCAGCGCCCCAGCCGTCTGGGTAATTTCCACCCCCAGATCGCACCCTACGAGCTCTTCGACGCTTTGGATAAGACTTTTCTGGTTGCAGTGGGCAGCGAACGTTTGTGGACGATTTTCTGCGAAGCGATCGGCGTGGCCGAGACCCTGGGTGCAGACCGGCGTTACACCAGCAACGCCGACCGCCTCAGCCACCGCATGGAACTACATCAGGCATTGAGTGATCTTTTCGAGACCCAGCCCGCCGATGTCTGGCTGGGTAAAATGCGCGCAGCCGGTATCCCCTGTGGTCCCATCAATGAGATCGACGAAACTCTGGCCGATCCACATATATTGGCCCGAGGCATGATCGTGGATATGGACCACCCCACCGTGGGGCCGATCAAAGTGCTGGGCAACGCCATGCATCTCTCCGACACCCCAGCCAGCTATCGGCTGCCTCCACCCACTTTAGGGCAGCATACGGATGAGATCCTGCGAGAATTGGACTACGACGACGCAGCCATTGTCGGTATGCATGATGATGGTGTCGTGTGATCATGACAAGACTAGTTGATCGAGATATCCAATCTCCAATCTCCGACTTCCGACTTCTGACCTCCGACCTCCGACCTCCGACCTCCGACCTCCGACTTCCGACTTCCGACTTCTGACCTTCGACCCCAATCACCGCTATCCCATGTCCCCAACTTCCCTACTCCCTCCCACCCCTCTTGCGCAAACAGCCACAGCTCTACGCACCGGACAGCTTGATCTAATCAGCTACTTGAGCGAGTTGCTGGATCGCATCGACGCCATCGAGCCTCAGGTCCAGGCTTTTATCCCCGAACCCGACCGCCGTACGAGACTTCTGGCAGATGCCGAATCCCTCCTGAACCGCTATCCCAACCCCAGTTCCCGCCCCCCCCTATTCGGCATCCCCATCGGCGTCAAGGATATCTTTCATGCCGATGGTTTTACCACACAGGCCGGCTGCGATCTGCCTGGCGAGGAGCTTGCCGGCGACGAGGCGACGAGTGTGTCCATGCTAAAAGCAGCCGGAGCGCTGGTCATGGGCAAAACTGTGACCACTGAGTTCGCCTATTTTGCACCGGGACCCACGCGCAATCCCCACAACTTGGCTCACACGCCGGGTGGGTCCAGCAGCGGCTCGGCAGCAGCAGTGGCGGCGGGGTTCACACCACTGGCCCTGGGCACGCAGACCATCGGTTCGGTGATCCGACCTGCGGCATTTTGCGGCATCGTCGGATTCAAACCGACTTACAACCGCATTCCCCCAGCAGGCTTGTTAGCCTTCTCACGCTCGGTCGACCACGTGGGGCTTTTCAGCCAGGATGTAGCCGGCATGGTGCTTGCGGCCTCGATCCTTTGTCGTGACTGGCAGTATGTTGGGGATCTGGCCCGGCCGTTGCTGGGGATTCCCGAAGGTACTTATCTCACTCAAGCATCAGATGAGGCGCTGGCAGCCTTTGCCGTACAGGTTAAGACACTGGAAGGGGCGGGCTACACAGTTATTCGTGCGCCTCTATTGTCTGATATCGCCGATCTAAACAAACAGCACAGGCGCATGATCGCTGCCGAATTCGCCGAAGAGCATGCCACCTGGTTCAGCGAGCATGAATCCCTTTATCGTCCCCAAACCGCCGCCTTGATTCGCGAGGGCCAAACCATGGATGCAGAAGAGGTCAGGACTATTCGCGAGGGTCGAAGAACCTGCCGAGAAGAGATCGAGCACGTCATGGATGTACATGGCGTCGATATGTGGCTTTGCCCTGCCGCGCTTGGCCCCGCCCCCAAAGGCCTCGAATCCACAGGCGATCCCATCATGAATCTGCCCTGGACATACGCCGGATTACCTGTCTCAACAGTCCCGGCCGCAGACGCTGCCAATGGCCTGCCTTTGGGTTTGCAGTTGGTTGGAATCAGCATGGCGGATGAGCGCCTGCTGGCCTGGTCGGGTGAACTTCTGTCGGTATTACAGGATAAGTGAGGTTTGATTATGAGCGTTCACAAGCAGCCGGCACTTTCCGGAAAAGTAGCCGTCATCACCAGCGCAGGCCGCGGGATCGGGCGCGCTATCGCTATCGGTTATACCGAGGCCGGGGCCGCCATTTGCTGTGGCGCTCGCACTGAGTCACATCACAGATTATTCTGAGAACATTGCCCCAACACTTAGACCCTGATGGATGCGATGGATGGTTTCGCCCAGTAACGGCGCCAGGCTGAGCACGATCAGTTTGGCGCCCAGACGTTCACACTTGTCTGGCTCGATATCCAGGGTGTTGCTGACGACGATATGGTCAATAGGTGCAGCGGCCAGACGATCTGGAGCCGGTTCGGAAAAAACGGCATGGGTCGTTAGCGCGTATACACTAGTTGCCCCTTTCTCCTTAAGAAATTCGGCTGCCTTGCAGAGGGTGCCGGCGGTGTCGATTTCATCATCGATGAGGATACTGGTGAGACCTTCGACATAACCTATCAGATTGTACATCTTGGTCTGATCCCCTTCTAAACTTCGTCGTTTTTCGATGATGGCCAAGGGGATATCCAACTCCGCGGCGAAATTACGGGCCCGCCGCACTGCCCCGACATCTGGGGCGACGATGACGGCGTTTTCGTGCAGATTGTTATCTCGTATGTACTGCACAAATTTGTGTTTTGCCGTCAATTCATCGGTGGGGATCGTGAAAAAACCCTGGATTTGCCCGGCGTGTAGATCGACGGTGAGAAAGCGATCTGCGCCTGCCACTGATATGAGATCGGCCAGCAAACGCGCAGTTATAGGGACACGCGGCTGGTCTTTCTTGTCAGTACGTCCATAGGCATAGTAAGGCACTACCGCCGTAATGCGCCCGGCACTATCCCGGCGCAAGCAGTCGATGGTTATGAGCAATTCCATGATCATGTCATTGACCGGCCGCCCAAAAGGTTGTATCAGAAATACATCTTTAGCACGGATACTTTGTTCCAAGCGTACAAATATATTCTCGTTGCTGAATCTTTTAACGGTCACCGGCGTGCGTACGACACGCAGATAATCACATATTTGAGCGGTAAGGTCAGGATTACTGGTACCACCGACTACAGCAAGTTCACCATAAAGGCCTTCAGACACTAGGGGGCCTCCTTTCGAAGGGGATGCACTGCATAGTTAGGATGAGTGTGTGTGGGCATCGAGCAGTTTTTGTACGGCACCGTACGGATCGATTTTACGTTGGGCGACGGCATTTACCAAACTGGTGAGTTCTTCCTTACTAAGTTGTCGAAGCAGGCGCTGTAGTAAGGTATCTCGCAATATCATGTGTAGTTCGGTGGCCGCTCCTAGGCGGTCGCGTAATGCGAGGTGGCCGCTCTGTCTGAGGTAACTTCGATGTTTTTCGATAGCATCAACCAAGGATTCGGTACCCTGGTTTATTGTGGCAATCGTTTCTAAGATCGGTGGGGTCCAAACATGAGAGTCGATGTCAGGTTCAGGCCAATCAACTGGCAACATGCGACCATGATGCATGATTTGCTGTCTGCCAGGGCTGCCATGATTGATCATCATCTGTAAAGCCATGACAGCTCGATCGACCCCTTCCCGGTCCGCTTTGTTCACGGCGAAGATATCGGCTATTTCCAAAATACCTGCTTTAATAGCCTGTACTTCATCACCAAACCCTGGCGCTTCCACCACCACTGTCGTATGCGCAGTGCTGGCGATCTCTACTTCGCTCTGCCCCACACCCACTGTCTCGACGATAACGCGGTCGAAACCCGCAGCATCCAACACCATGACCACATCCGCGCCGGCTTGTGCCAAACCGCCTAAATTGCCACGCGTAGCCATCGAGCGAATAAAGATGCCCGGATCACCCGCAAGATCGCGCATTCGTACCCGATCCCCCAATATCGCTCCCCCACTGAAGGGGCTGGTGGGATCGATGGCAACAATACCAACGCTGAGATCTCTCCGCCTATACTCTTTTGCCACCTGATTGACAAGTGTGGATTTGCCTGTCCCTGGCGAACCGGTGACGCCGACAAGATGCGCTTGACCTGCTTGTGGGTATAACGTAGCCAGAAGTGGCTGTGCCAACTTCGTATTATTCTCGACGTGCGAGATCGTACGAGCAAGGGCGCGGCGATTGCCATCCGCTAGGGCTGAGATCAGGCCGGTGGTAGATTTTAGGTCGAGTTCAGACATGTTAAGTTAGTGTTTCGTGTTGCGTTTCGCCTGTCACAAGGTATCTTTATTCATCAAACTCTGAGTGGGCAAACCGATCTTTAGAGGTGCAGTATAACAAATGGGTGTGTCCTAGATGAGTTATTGGCATGCCCATGTGCTCCGTTCTTTAGCCAGATTGAGAATAAGGTTTTCCCAAAATATCTTGGGCTGAGCAAGGAAGGACAGTAGAAAGTAATTAATAGTGAACGGTTAGTAATTAACTGTTAATGAAGGATGCAGCCGTATAGCGTTTGAGTGCTGAAAACAATGTTGGTATCACTGTGACGTTGATATCGAGCAGTTCCATTAATAATTAATTATTGGTTATTCGTTATTAATTATTAGACTGATGCTTTTCCAGAAGTAGCCCTTGCGAGTTAGTCTGTTCCCAACTCGTTTAGGACACACCCATAATAAATCAGAACGGTTTTTCAATATTAAGTCCGTATTCATCTGTGTCTCTTTTCTGACCGGTATAGCCTCAAATCGCGTTTATGGCGAACCTTCACGGGCAACCTGGTAATGAACACAAACGGAATACAAACCACGATCTATGTCTCAAGCCGGCTCGGCGAGTTCAGCATGGATGAAATTGACATAAACGCGCGCCGGTGTTCCCGGCCCAAATACTGCACCCACCCCAATCTCCTTCAGTGTCACTACATCTTCATCGGGAATGATCCCTCCAAGGAGTACTACAACATCTCCCATGCCGGCCTCATCCAGCGCCTGCATTACTTTAGGCACTAAGGTCATGTGTGCGCCCGAAAGAATCGAGAGACCGACCACGTCCACATCTTCTTGCAGGGCGGCTTCGGCGATCATGTCGGGGGTTTGGCGAATACCGGTGTAGATCACTTCGAAGCCGGCATCGCGCAGAGACCGGGCTACATATTTAGCGCCACGATCGTGGCCGTCGAGACCTGGTTTGGCGACAAGAACTCTGGTTTTTCTTTCGGCCATTAGGGATTACCTCGTTAAGGCGACGTCCAGTGCAGTCGCGGGATAGCAGAACGGTGGATGCGATCGACAAGCCCCGAGTAGGCCCCAAACAGGACCAGGTTTGTCGTGACCAAAGGCTGTTTTCCCGAATGTTGTTCGTGGTAAATTCGGCCATGGTGCACCTCTTGATGCTACAATTGTATCATGGTGCAATTGTAGCATCAAAAGGTGCACCATGGGACTCACCAAAGAATCCCCGAAATACGTCGGTGATCTCTCCCAGAGTTTCGCAGACTCACACGGCCTCAATGATAGACCCCATCAGAGTATTATCGTTTGGGTGTGTCCTTTTTGAGTTAGAGGGCAATCTTACCCTACCATACTAACATATTTGGAGGTCGGTTCAGGCCTTCTGCACTTCCGAAACGGGGAGTTACGTTGACGAATCTAGGTCGAATCCTGGCGACACATTATGTCTCCAACTCATTTAGGACACACTCTTATCGTTTTGGGTACGATCCGCCGGCTATAGTAATGCCTTTTGTACAGCGTTATTGTGGCGCTGGAAACGCACTCATTCTATTTAGGAATACCGCCGTTCTGTAACCATGTCTCTATCTGTGGGCGAGCGGTTTCGTAACCCGCCGTGATGATAGCCTCATAATCATCGAAATTTATACTGTTGAAATCCCGCAAGTCCGGCAGGATGAGCAAGTCAGCCATTTGTTGGGTGTTGCGCATATTATCCAGACTGTGGATGACCATGGAGCGCGTCAATGTGTTCGGCAACGTGGGAACTTCATATTACCTGGCGAATGGATTCATACGATTCCAGGCTATATGCCATCCAGAAACATGATGATCTATATCGTATTTGCGGATTTTCTCCATGGGTGGATTGACACTTACCCCAATGATCGTACCCCCTTCGATCTTCTGCAACATGATGTCCACCGGGAAGTTATTGATCAAGCCGCCATCCACCAGCAGGTCATCACCGAGCATAACAGGGGCGAATACAGCTGGGATGGCAGTACTGGCCCGAACAGCCAACGCCATCTCACCCTGCTCGTGAATATATGATTTAGATCGCGTCAGATTTGCGGACACACAATAATAAGATCTCCACGCATCCTCAATATGGCGGTCGCCGAAGATCCTTCTATAGATGTTCATGAGCTTACGCGTTCGATTCAATGCCACCACAGGAAGGGTGCGGTCGAAAATGAGATCGTTGGAACCCATCTCCCTGGCCAGGTCGTGGAGTGCACCGTAAGTCATTTCGCAGGCACAGCCAGCACCGATAAAAGAGCCCATGCTGGTGCCACCCGTTTGAGACACTGGAAAACTGCTTGCCTGCCAAGTTGCCCCGGTACAGGAAAGCATTCTGGCAGACCAATCCCGCCATCCGCAGCGTTAACTAGGGGCTGGCGATGAAGAGACCTGTGGCTTTCTGAATATGAATCTCCCCAAGTATCTCCGCCCCGACGACCGCCGCCGGATTGCTCAGATACCGGGGCTGTGGTAAGAATAGGGGTGTTCTAAAGATGACAATGAATCAAGCACTGTTTCAATAACCTTAACTGACATATGCAGGATATTCAAGTCGAAGTTCGCCGTGCTCGACTTACCGACGTCGACCGCATCCAACAATTAATCCAACGTGCACGCCGAAGCTGTATTCGTTTCGGCTACGAAGATCTCTTGCGCATGATCGAGCGTGACTATTGCTTCATAGCCGATACTGGCGCGGTACTGTGGGGCTTTATCTGTGCTACCTCGAGACAGCGCGCCTTAGCTCAGATACGCGGGTTCGTGCTTGTCAATGGTTGGCGCCTTGATATTGGTGTAACCCACTTGTTACAACCGTTGGAAGATGCGTTATCGCTCGAAAATAATCGCTATCTGATGCATTTTGCTATGGAATCCTGGCTGGTACCACCGTTGATCCGACGCGACTTTACGACACGCGACTATATCGTCAATTTCGAACGTGCAGTCCTTGTCCAATCTATGGTAGATCAGCACCTGCCCAGTCGCTTGTGTCGTCTACGCTCCCTGGCCCCTTCAGAAATTGGTGAGTTGAAAGCGCTCGATCACCGCTGTTTTGACTGGCCCTGGCAGTTTTCTAGCGGCGAATTGGTACAATTGCTGTTAACAACCAGCCGACTGGTTGTCTTAGAGGTTGACGAGACGCTGGCTGGATATGCTTGTATCGATGTCCATAGTACACATGCTCAGATTATTCGTGTGGGGATTGATCCTGACGTGCAAGGACAAGGATTTGGACGATATCTCTTGGCTGATGCACTTGACTTTGCCGCAAACAATGCGGTGGAGATCGTAACGCTCAATACGCAATGGCACAATCAGACATCTCAACGACTTTACCAAGGTTTTGGATTCCGGGCGGTGGGACGGCGCGTACCTATTTTGATAAAGGAGGTACACACGCCATGATGATCAGTGTATTGGAGGGGCCGAGAAAGTCGAATAGCAGCTACCCTAGATAATCTCTCAGCTTGCGGCTGCGGATGGGGTGCCGCAACTTGCGCAGTGCTTTTGCCTCGATCTGGCGAATACGCTCTCGCGTGACGCCAACCTCTTTGCCTACCTCTTCCAGCGTACGGCTCATACCATCATTCAAACCAAAACGCATCTCTAGGACTTTACGCTCACGATCACTCAATTGTTCTAGGATTTCATGCATCTGTTCTTTTAGTAATTGCTGGGAGGCGGCGTCAGCGGGTGCAGGCAGGCTATCATCCTCGATGAAATCGCCCAACGAGCTGCTATCTTCATTGCCAACAGGCATCTCCAGTGACATCGGTTCTTGAGAGACTCGTTTGATGCGAAGGACTTTGGTAGAAGCGCGCTTCAGCGCTCGTTTTTGCATCGGATTCAAGGGATCACCGCTTGTCACCGCCCGCTTGATCGCAATCCGCTCTTCTTCGGGCTCGATAAAGTCCATTTCCAATGCAATCTCTTCAGCAGTTGGTTCTCGGCCTGATTCCTGGGTCAGATCCCTTTGAATGCGCAATAGACGGTTGATACTTTCAACCATATGAACGGGGATACGGATAGTTCTGGCCTGATCGGAAATCGCCCGACTGATTGACTGTCGAATCCACCATGTTGCGTAAGTACTGAACTTAAAACCAAGCTCGTAATCGAATTTCTCGACCGCTCTGAGAAGACCAAGATTGCCTTCCTGAATCAGATCCAAGAAGCTCATACCTCGGCCAATATATCGTTTAGCAACGCTCACGACAAGACGCAGGTTACTGCGGCTCAACTCCTTTTGGGCCTCATAGCCATCGTTGATAAGTGTCTGAAGTTGCTCCTGCTCCTCCTCAGGTAACAGCGTCAGAGCATCAGAGGTGCTCATACCGTCACTGGCCATTTCCAGGACGCGTGCTTCTGCCTCCTGCCCGGAGCGAATGCGTTTGGCTATGGCAACTTCTTGCTCGGCGGTCAGGAGGTCATGACGTCCGATCTCGCGCAAGTACTGCCGTACCGGATCGTTGATGCTGACATCATCAACGATCCGTTCAACCGGTATGGTTGCTTCGGCTTCGACCTCTGCTTCCAGTTTTGTGTCACGCTCGATATCTGGTAACAGGTTGGATTCATCGTCATCGTCATCGTCCAGTTCTAAAACCGGAATCGAGACAAAGTCGTCCGCTGAAGCCTCATCATCTGTCTTTGCTTCCTCTTCATCCTGATATTCAGAGGCGCCGTCGATCTGTTCAATTGACTCAACGGAATCACGATTATCACTCGTTTCAGTTTGTTCTGTCTCAAGATGTGGGGTTGAACTCATATAATGTAGAATATCACCCAAAACGAAGAAATTTCAAGTCGCATAGAGTTGGTTACCATTCATCCATCGGCTAGAGTGAGAGCGAGAGGCAATAACTTTGGTAAGGGTTTGCATTTCGCGACTTTTTTGACCGAGATGGCCAAGATGACTTCGTAAATCCTGCTTGTCGTCTGCTTCGCGAATAAGCTGTTCGAGTTTCAACGTATCCTGTACGACACGCCGCAGTCGTAGCCTGAGGACACTATCAACCAGATCTTTGCGCAATTGCTCATCGCGTAATTCACGACAGTTCTGCGCTTGCTGCCAGATACTCTCAAAATGTGGTAATAGTGAGGGATCCAGATGCTGGCTGAGATCTGAAGATGACGCGACTGCGTCACTGTACAAGAATTCCTGTTGAGCGTCAAAGATCGCTCGATTGGCCGCATGTTGAAAATCTACTGTATCAATAGGGTCTAACCGGATCGTAGCCAATTCGCCATCCGCCCATATCAGCAGATCCGTGCGAATAACAAGGTAGGCTAATATATGCTCTTCGATCTGCTGGTCACGAGATGTGGCGGCGCGGGAAGGCCGAGCATGCGTAGGCGTCTCGGGTTCATCTTGCCATAGAAATGGCGGTTCCTCGCTATTTGATGGCGGCCCTACTGGCTTGGGAACCGCAACAGCACGCTTTCGGGCCCTGCTAAGGCTCTGCGCATATATCTCAAGCTGTTGATCAATCTCCCGTTCGGTAACGCCTGAGAGCGTGGCCAGACGTGCAACATAGTGTTTTCGTTCGATAATATCGTCGATTTCATTGATAATAGGCAGTAAGCGTTTGACAAAATCGGCCTTGCCATGTGCTGTGCTAAGGTCTTCTTCAGAAGCGGCTTGTTCGAAATAATAATCAACGAGAGGCTTAGCTCCATCGATCAGACGTTGCCACATGGATGGATCCTTTCTCAAAACATCATCTGGATCCATGCCATCGGGCATCGCAGCGATCTTTACAACCGCAGCAAGGCGGGGTTCGTGTCGGAATCTGCCTCCCGCTGTGGGAACGGGCACTGCCGCACTAGCAAACGTTTCTCGTACCACATGAATGCTACGTAAGGTGGCGTTGATCCCGGCAGCATCAGCATCCAGCGCAAATACGAATTTCTGGGTTTTTCCGCTTAGCACTTTAAGCTGTTGAGGTGTGATGGAGGTGCCCATGGCTGCGACGACGTTCTTAAAGCCACGCTGGTGTGCGCTAATCACATCCATGTAGCCTTCTACAAGCACAACCTGATCCTGTGATATGATCGAACGCCGGGCGTGATCATAGGCAAAGACAACCCTGCTTTTATCAAAGAGCGCCGTCTGAGGAGAGTTGAGATATTTGGGTTCGCCATCGCCCAATATGCGCCCACCAAAGCCAATCACCCGGCCTTGTGAATCACAGATGGGGATGATCACCCGATCCCGAAAACGATCGTAACCACCACCATCTTCCCTACGAATGATGAGACCGGCAGCTTCTAGATCATCGAGTTCATACTCACGCGATCTCATGTAGGTGATCAAGTTATCCCAACCCTCGGGGACGAAGCCAATCTGGAATTGTTGAATGGTTTCGTCTGTGATCTCTCGGCGTCGTAGATAAGCACGTGCTGATTCGCCTGCGGCACTGTTTTTTAGTTGGTGATGAAAAAAAGTGGCAGCCAGATGATTGACATCTCGCAAGCGATTGAGTCTGCTGGTCGCTTCTGGATCACGGTTTTGGTCGATATCGACACCTGCCCGTTGAGCAAGCATCCGATATGCCTCAGGAAAATCGAGGCTTTCGCGCTTTTGTACGAAGTTAATCACGTCGCCGCCATCTCCGCACGCGCCAAAACAGCGCCATGTACCCGTATCGGGAAAGACATGAAAAGAGGGTGTTTTTTCGTTGTGAAAAGGACATAGGGCTCGATAACTGTTGCCTGAACGCTTCAAGGCAACATAACCACCAATGACTTCCACAATATCGAGACGATCTTTGACTTCGTCGATGAGAAAACGGGACATAGAATGACCTAATCGGATGATTAAAGATTGAAGATTAAGAACGATTGGCAGAGGAATCCTTAATTTTTAGTCTTAGATCTTTGGTTCTGTTCGCAATCGCAAATTTGGATTTGTAAAGATGCAAACTCGGCAGAATGAACCATGCCTAAAAATGATATATAGTCGAGGTTACAAGCATATGCGGGGCTGCTGGCCGCGGGACCGGCAGCAACCTGACCCTCTAACTATTCTACCATGTCGCTTTGTACCTACCAACATACCGGCTCATTATAGTTATGGGAGAGGCACCCTGTCAAACAAATGTTCGGAAGGAGAGACTACGATAGCCTCCACTCTCGGCAGTAGTACCTAGATAATCGGGGGTTCTTGTACGATGGGCAAGAAATTTGGACAGGATTAACAAGATTAGACCTTTGAAAATCCTGTAAATCCTGTCTCTTCTTTGATTGGTTCTGGCTCGTCCAGGTTAGGGAGGTGGTGATAAGATCATCCGTCGGGGTCAGCGCTATGGCAAAGGGCGTTGCGGCAGCCTCATTACTGGGTAAGTATTTGGCGGGTGCGGGAGCACGAGGCGCCGTGGCTGTGGGCGCTGGAGATGTGATGACTGTGGGTGCAGCTATAGACAAGGTCGCGTATAGTGAGTGTATTCCGAACTGCTGATTGCGACTATACGCACGGTTTACCTTTTTTATGCCTTACCGATATAATGTTTACAGTTTGAAGCGTATATCGAATTTGCGTAATAAATCGCGGTGACTAACTCAGACCTCGGAATACTGACAAGACACCCTTTATGATTATCTCATCTTCCGAATCCAATTGGAGTCAACTCTGATGAAGACGTACCCGGCCATCGTACTTGCCGGCTATTCGCCGGATACTCCCGATCCATTAGCAGCGGCGATGGGCGGTGAACGTAAAGCATTGTTGGATGTTGCCGGCCACCCTATGGTCTATTGGGTTGTCAAAGCGTTGCGAGACAGCGGCTATATTGACCGTATCGTGGTTGTTGGTATCGAGGCGGAGGATGGTGTTGATTTCGGCGGTGACGTGATCTACGTACCCAATCAGAAGGGGCAATTCGATAACGCATTAGCCGGCGTACTTGCATTGCAAGAGGATGATCCCACAACTGACTATCTGATCTCAACCAGTGCCGATATCCCCATGCTTAGGGCGGAGTCAATCGCTTGGTTTGTGGAGGAAGCCGAAAAACTTGGCGCCGATTTCATCTATTCTATTGTTGAAGATAAGGTAATGGAAAGCCAGTTCCCTGATTCAGCCCGTTCTTTTATTCCCATGCCCGAGGGGCGATTCTGCGGCGGTGACCTTTTCATGGTGCGGGCGAGGGTAGCTCGAAACAATGAAGAACTGGTGCGAGATCTGACAGACCGCCGTAAAAATGCTCTTCGTCAAGTGTGGTTGGCAGGTATCGGTACGGTTATCAAGTTTCTGTTTCGGCGTCTCACCATACCCGAAGCTGAAAAGGTGGCTGCAAAATTGTTAAATTGTGACACGCGCGCGATACCGTCACCTTATGCTGATCTGGGCATGGATGTGGATAAACCTGACCAACTCGAATTGGTTCGCAAACTCAAAGCGGAAGAAATGACCGCCACATGATATTGTGTGACTCCGTCACCCTTTCCTTTGTGTCATCTACCCGTTGGCAAATCGTGGCCTGGATCGCAGGTTGGTTGATCGGGGCGGCGCCGAGCCTGCTAGCACTTTACTCGATTTTTTGAGCCGCTTCCTGCTTGGCTATCTCTTCCTCTACCAACACGCGGCGCAGGAATTTGCCGACCATCGACTTAGGTAGTTCTGAACGGAACTCGATCACTTTGGGGACTTTGTAGGGCGCCAGATTTTCTTTGCACCATTCTGTCAGTTCGGCCTGACTGCAATCCTGCCCTTCTTTTAGCACCACATAAGCCTTGACCGTTTCACCCCGCTTCGCGTGCGGGATTCCGGCGACTACGGCCTCTTGCACTTTCGGATACTCGAATAGCACTTCTTCAACCTCGCTGGGAACGACATTGTAGCCTGAAGCGATGATCAGATCTTTCTTGCGGTCGACGATGTAGAAATAGCCATCTTCGTCCATTTTGGCGATATCTCCTGTATAAAGCCAACCCTCTTCATCTTTTGTAAGGGCGGTTTCTTCGGGCTTGTTCCAATATCCCACCATCACCTGTGGCCCACGCAATACCAGCTCTCCCTCTTCATCGGAGCCGAGTGTTTCGAATTCTCCCTCTTCATTGGGGGTCAGAGAAATAATGCGCGCCTCCACATCTGGGTAGGGCAGACCGATGCTGCCTTCTCGGGATTCGCCGCAGATGGGATTACCATGGGTGACCGGGGCTGCTTCGGTTAATCCGTAACCTTCGCGCAGGCGTCCGCCGGTCAATTCTTCAAAACGCCTTTGCACTTCCACCGGTAACGGAGCCGCGCCAGAAACGCATACTTTGATCGAGCGCAGCTCATAACTCTCGACATTGGGGTGGTTGATGATGCTGATAAACATGGCTGGCACACCAGGGTAGATGGTGCACTGTTCGCGTTGGATCTGCTCCATGACAAAGTCGGTATCCCGTGGATTAGGCATGACGAATAATTCCCCACCGACTTTTAGGTTCAGCATCATGGCCACTGTCATGCCGAATACATGGAAGAAGGGGATGGCACCCATAAAGCGCTCTTTCCCTGGCTCCAGATCTGTTACCCAGGTCTGGTTTTGTATGATGTTGGCTATCAGGTTTCGATGGCTGAGCATTGCCGCTTTGGGCACACCCGTGGTACCACTGGTGTATTGAAAGAGGGCGATGTCATCGGGGTCGATATGTACTTCGGGCGGGTTAGGTGGGAAAGTCGAGATAAGCCCAGTCAATTGGTGAACACCATCAGCCGCGACTACATCCACCCATGTGCCTTCCTTCTCTCTTGCGCGTTTTACTAACCCGGCGTACGGCCAGCCGATGAAATCGTTCAAATTGGAAATGATCACATTCTTGATGCTGGTTTCGGCCTGAATCTTCTGTAAATTCGGATAGAGTTCATTCCAGATGACAAGGGTCTCGGCGCCAGAATCCACAAACTGGTGGCGCATTTCGCGGGCGGTATAGACGGGGTTTGTGTTTACGACAATGGCGCCGATGCGAATGGCTGCCAGAAAGGCGATCACACCTCCAGGTGAGTTGGGTGTCTGGATGGCAATACGATCCCCTTTTTTGATCCCCATCGATGCGAAGGCAGTTGCCAGACGATCGGTTTTGTCCTCCAGCTGTCGGTAGGTCAAGGATGTCTCTAATTTTAAGCCCAGTGGCAGATAGCGCAGGATCATTGTCAGGGCAGCATTGTAGGGATACTCATTGAAAGTCGTGCTCAGCAATCCCCAAATCGAGGTGTCGGGATAGTTCAGGGTGGCAGGTACGGCCTCTTCGTAACTGTTTAGCCAGGGCTTTTCCATAGTCACTTCTCCTTGTAGTGGGGATGGTGAATGGCGTATTCCGATATGTGCCGACAACTCAAACCTGTTTGTAACCAACTTGTGTGATTATAATCGCTCATTGCACACAGCGTCAAACCACGTTCAAATAAAAAAGCCGCCTGAAAGGCGGCCAAAATAGGCTCCACACCTTGGACTCGAACCAAGAACCCTGCGGTTAACAGCCGCATGCTCTGCCAATTGAGCTAGTGTGGAATGGAACGCTCGCGAAATACAAGCGCCTGTCATTTTATTGAAGGGCGGGGTTCTTGTCAAATCTAAGCACGCTTTTCTAAAGTGCATCCTCAGCTCGATTCGCAAGTAAATCAACCAACCAACCAACCGTTGCTTGCCACCAAGCCAGAGGTTTCAGGCGCAGCGGCCGGTCAGAACAAGCAAACTTTTCGGATATGTGTTGAACCATCGGCAATGCTATCGTATAATATCGTTGGGACACCACACAATCAAATAACACTCAAATTCACTTTCGGAGGATAATCATGCGTAAATGGATGATCTTGGTCGGACTTACACTACTTTTGCTGATACCACTGGTAGCTGTTGCTCAGGGCGACGTCGATGACATTATCGAACTCGTCTTCACGAATAAAGGCGCCCAGATTGGTGTCAAGGACACGATTACAAGTGTCGCTAATGTATCCATCCAGTTAGAAGGAAAAGAATACCTTCTACAAGTACCGATTACGGTAGACATTGATGCGACACTACCCCTCACCAGCAGCCTGGTCACCGTCGATAGCCTATCAAGAGTGGGAGGCATGGCATTTCAGATCACCGATATAGAAGAGACCACAGATGAGATCGAGGTCGTGCTGCCCAGTTCTTATTCCGACGACGAGGAGGAATTTGAACCCAGCGTCGAGGGCAACAAGATCGTCGTCATCAAATTTACTACAACTAACGTTGGCGATGAGGAAGATCGATTGTGGTCATCCTCAATCAAGGGCGTAGATGCCACGGGACGGCTTTTTGAGGAAATGGAAGTGCAGTGTGACGAAATGAATCCCGGCGAAACTGGTCGCTGTGTCATTGTTTTCGATATAGACGAAGCTGTCGACATTGTTGCTCTGGACGTAGAGATTATGGATCATCGGCAACTTCCGATACCTCCAATGGAGAAAACACCCACACCTACACCAACCAAAAAGAGCAGTACGAACTGAGATCCACACCCCGTTAACAGTCCATACGCCCAACATCACTAACGGCGTGCATATGCAGTCTGATGACCTGCTTATGCGCGCTGTTTACTTTATGCACTAACCTCCCAAAAACCAACAAAGCCCCGCAACTGGCGGGGCCTTGTTGAAAGGAGGAGGGAAAGAGAAGAAGTGTAACGAGGAGGAGGAGAGTGTGGAGGAGGGGTTGAACGCACTCAAGTGTTCGTCTTTCTGACCCTTAGAGTCAGCGGTGGAGTAGAATCTTACCAAGGAAAATCAGATGATGGGGTCGGCATCCTCGCTCTGCTGGGGTTC
>PIVW01000443.1 GCA_003353825.1 Chloroflexota bacterium | reverse complement strand
CTGAAAATCAGGATTTGGGTATCATCAAACGTATTCGTAAACGGTTGCTTCCTCTTGACCTCTCTCCTTATCCGAATCCGATTTGACTTTCTCCACTTTTGCTTAACTTGTCACGAATGAAAAAGGGTATATGTATCCTTAACCATGACCCGAGCAGTGTGAACAGTTTTTTCGTAAAGACATTAAACGAGTACTTCGATCTCAAACAAGTACGTCAGGTGATAGAAAAAAACCTGCGCCATGTGAGCATCTATGATTGATCCTGATATCATTTATGCAAAAGTAGGAACTATTCACAAATGTTTGGAGCGCATTCGACAGGTCACACAACTCGAACCTAGTCGCCTGAACGATATCGATGTTCAGGACATCTTTGTGCTGAATTTGCAGAAAGCGATCCAGGCCGCTATTGATTTGGCAGCCCATGTAATAGCAGTCGAAGGATTGGGTCTACCGACAACGTTGAGAGAGAACTTTACCCTTCTACAGCGTGCAAATATTCTCTCCCCGGACATATCCTCCCAGATGACAAGTATGGTTGGATTCCGAAACCTTGCCGTTCACGAATATGAGGTTCTGGATGTTGAAGTACTCAGGTCCATCTTGCAACACCATCTCAGCGATTTGGAAGCATATTCACGTATGATTTTGATCCACTACCGATTGTGATGGAGACGAACCCAATGACGAGCCCCCAGAAGTAAGGTCATTTGACATCATCCCATCTCTATGTCATAATCCCGCCAAGGTGCTGCTTAAACTAGTTTGAGCACACCCTTTAATTGCCATCCTAATCAAAAGGAGGTGATGTCAATGGACTTAGGTAGTATGTGCAGCGCCGTGGCGTCACCTCGGATTTTCCGATAACTGCCACGGCGCACAAAGTAAAAGGCCTCCCACGCGGGAGGTCTTTTACTGTTTTTCGGGGATGTATTTACGCCAGGTATCGTGATGATGGAGATCACCAATCAGAGCCAGGGCAATATAGCGTGGCCGGAAGGGTTTGCGGAGCAGAGGCATACGTGCTTCTTTGGGCGTGCGGCTGCTCTTACGCTGATTGCAAGGTCTGCAAGCAGCAGCCACATTTTCCCAGGTTTTTTTACCCCCGCGACTGCGGGGTAAGACATGATCGATCGTCAACTCGTTTTGGCCTGGCTGATTACCACAATATTGGCATGTGTAATGATCCCGAGCGAGAATCAGGCGACGGGTCAGGGGCAAGGCAAGGCGCCGGGGTACTCTCACATATTGCACCAAACGAATCACCAATGGGCGAGGGATGCGTAATCGTTCGGATTTCAGCACCTGCTCTGCCGCTTCTACAAGTTCGGCTTTTTCCTTGAGCAGCAGCACAACAGCCCGCCTGGTTGAAACGACATTGAGCGGTTCGAAACTGGCATTGAGGACCAGAACGGCGCTATTCACGCGTATCGCTGCCTTGATGGAAAAAATTGATGTAACCATTCGCCCTAGAGTGCGAGCTGAACAGATACAAGCTGATAAACGAAAACGCGCCAGCATATAAAAAGGCCGGGCGCGTTCGTAAAAAAGGGGTGACCAACGGGGCTTGAACCCGCAACCTCCTGGGCCACAACCAGGTGCTCTACCTATTGAGCTATGGTCACCATGTAAGGCCAAGGCCGTACAGGCGGTGAACCGGAGCGAGGAACAACTGTCACCTCGCCCCAGCAACCTATGGCTGGCGGGCAGGGACTCGAACCCCGACAGGCGGCTCCAAAGGCCGCAGTCCTGCCAATTAGACGACCCGCCATCAACTAGATGGAAGACTACTTAGGTTTGCATAGGTTCTTGAAAAAGGCTGTGCCTTCAATGTAGCAGCCCGAAGTATACCTTTTTTGCGATTTACACGCAAAAATATGGCTTCGGGCTAGGTGGCATAAGAGCCCATAGATCATTCGAGAGGACGCTCGGGAGATTGAGACTCTTTGGGACAGGTAGCTAGCAGCGCGAACAGCTCTGCCAGAATCTCCTTCTCTAGACAAAAGATCCACAGCAGAGTTGTATTTACTAATCTATTTCAGAGTGGGCTGTTAGCCTGTAGATGACATTATGGCAAGATGAGTCCTACTGACTAGAGCGCTCTCATACGCTGGTTTTTGACTGTGATGGGTCTTCGTGTACGGGGACTGGATCCTCCAGTTTCCGATCAATCGAGTCGAATTGCCTTTGCTCACCAGGTCAAGAGCTTGCGGGCGTGTTCGTCGGCCAACTCAAAATCATCCGTACGATCATCGGGTATACCCTCTTGGTCAATGACATGATGGAGGTGAACAGTGGTAGCTTTATACGCCGCTTCCATCAGGTCCTGACGTTTGCTTTCATCCATATCGAATTCGAGCGTGCCGTAGTTTTTTGCAGGCAGGCGCACAACACAACCCTTGAAGACTTCGATCACCATCTTGTCATGCGATTGTGTTGCCGCATTGACAAGGCCCATGATACGGTTGAATGTATTCGACTCTTTGACGAACGTTACGATATCTTCAAAAGGTGACTCGTCTGACACGGGTACAGGCAATGATTCGTCAATCAAAAAGTCCATCACCTGATCCTCAGGATTCCCGAGCGTTGATTTCGATCCCATAACCTCGATCACATGCTTGTCATTCGAGATCAGAAGCTCGACCGGGAAGTTGGATAGAAGTCCACCATCGACAACAGCGTGGCCAGCCAATTCGATCTTTTTTTCTCCTAATTGATAGGTACCCCAATCCTTTTTCCAGATCACCTCTGGCCAGACAAAGGGTACACTCATGGACATGCGCACGGCGTAGATCAAGGGGCAGTCTGGCGTGGTACGGTGGTTGAGATATAACAGGCGGCTGGCACTGACATCAGCAGCGACCAGTGTGAGATCGACCCCGGTTTTTGCATTGAATTGTTGCAATGTCATTGAGCCAAAAGTACGCGGTTCTCCTTGAAAAGTACCCTCATCAAGATATCTGCTTTCGCCAAAGGGATAATACCGCTCTTCCCATAGCTTTACGCCGCTGCCGTTGACGATCACACTGGTCGAGCCAAGGCTTGTCCTGAGCGACGTCGAAGGATGGTCTTTGAACACGAAGCGTGTGCCATAGGCTTCGCCATAGCCGCTGCTACGGTTGAAGGCTACCAGGTCGGAGCCGGCGTAGTAGTATTTGGTGTAGCCGCCGACGGTGGAAGTTTCTTCGTTGACAACGGCGGCTTGGCTGAGTTCGGTTTTGCTGCCGCCCTCAAGCGATTGGGCGGACTCGACCTACTGCATGCCCGCTATGCAGGCGCTGCCGCTATAGCTAGCGTTGTAATAGTGACTTCCCCAAAAAAGGTTTAGACAAGCAGTAAAGGCCTAGATAACAGCAAAAATAATGGGGTTTAGACGCGCTTTTCCTCTGCGATCTTTGCGCCCTTTGCGGTTAATAGGCTTTTTTCAGTGGACTCAATAGTACAAGTCAATGGCTTCGTCAAAGCGCTGGCCGGTGTAGCGTTTGATCGTATGCAAAGCACCACTGTTGGCGCGTTTGCTGCTGTAGGGGTAATACCACCACTCCCCTTCCACCGTGCCGTTGGTCTCGGCATTGACGGTGGTGCTACCGAGGTGGTCTTGTAACACCCAGTAGGTGTTGTCCGGGTAAATGGTCCCATCCCGCATGGCCAGCAAGGCGCCGCCAACAGCTACGAACAGTATGGCAAGAACCGCGCTAGTTGGCTTCGAGCCGTTTTCAGATGGCAGCCTGCGATTTCAATCGGAGGTGAAGCAATGGAGTCGCGAAGGTACAGGTCGGTGTGAGGGAATGACTACAAGATTGATGTTAGTGATGACGATGGGGGAGGGTTTGGTTACGGTGGGATTGGCATTTGGCCCCGGCACACGCGTATTATGCTCCTGGGCACAATCCACCAGGATAACGCTTCATCATCCAGAACTATGGATCAAACCTGAATTTGTACACACCGGTATCTTGTTCTTCCTCCAGACCACTTCCGGTGAAATAGATAAACTCTCCTAGTTTATCAACCGTTTCATTGTGCCCAAACTCATACCAAGCCACCAGTTTCGGTTCTCTGGGATTGGAAACGTCAACAACTGCAAGGTTCCAATTATTAGCGATATAGACATAGTCGCCATCAACGATGTACTCCTCAATAACCCCTTTGGTCCGCACACTCCCCAAAGCCTTTGGGGCCAGAGGATCACTGATATCGAGCACCCCTATTCTGGTGTATCCTCTATCCAGATAGGCATAGTCTCCTTGAATCACCACCCTGTTTGGTTTTCTCTCCTCATCGCCATATTCAAGGACACGTTTCGGTGTATAGGGATTATGAATGTCCCAGATTTCCAGAAAATTCTCACTTGGTCCCTGAGAGGACAGACCATTTTGGTACAAGACAATATAAGCATAGTCGCCGGAAAAATCGATCTCCTGCGCCTGTCCTGTGGCAACTTGCATCCGTGCAATATAGTTCGGGGAAGCCGGATCGACAAGATCAAAAATCAATACACCCTCATCAGGAAAAATGACATAAAGGTGATCTCGATATACCTTCAAATCCAGCAAAGTACGATGTTTGGAAATACCGTAGATATCCGTAACTTGGGGATTGGACACATCTGAAACATCCAATACTACGAGTCCCCTGTTGTATGTTATCAGATAAACATAGTTTCCCCTCGCTACGATATCCTTAATGGCTCGGCTGCCTGGTGCCAATGCCTCTATGTCATAGCTCGCTAATAAAGGGAATGCTTGCGGTGAACGTAAGTCGATGATATGAAGCTCGCGGCCATCAGCTACGTACATAAGCTCGTCTTCAATATCG
>PIVW01000442.1 GCA_003353825.1 Chloroflexota bacterium | reverse complement strand
CTTCAAAGTTCCTCCGCCGCAGTGGCGGCCCCACAAGCAACGAGGGCGGCCATCGCTAGAGGCTTTACGCCTCATTCAACGATGGTGTCCTACTCCCAGTTGAAGTGCAGTCCTACCGTGTCATCGGTGTAACGTATCTTCTCGATATTCCGGGGCACTCGCCGAATGAATTCGGGCTCTGGGGGCGGGGTTCTACGAACCTACGCCGAACGTCCACCTTCGTGGACGAGTTAGTTCCCCCAAGTTATTGAGAAGATACGGTGTAACCCTCGTCTACTTGATACTTATCTACTTAATACTTATCTATCGCTACCTACGACATCGTCAAAGCCATAACAGCCTTCTGTGCATGCAAACGATTCTCGGCCTGATCAAAGACAACCGAATTAGGTCCATCGATGACTTCGTCGGCGACCTCGACATTGCGGTCGGCGGGGAGGGGATGCATGTAGATAGCATCATCTTTTGCCATGTCCATGCGGCGCTGGTCCACAATCCAGTCGGAATACTGGTTAGTGATACGCTTGTCCTCTTCGGGATCGAGCGTGGTCAGCATGGGACCCCAGCTTTTGGCATAGACGATATCTGTATCGGTTATACCTGCCTCGAAATCATCCATGACCTCGAAATTGCTGTGATGTTTATGAGCGTTCTCTTTGGCCTGATCCATGATATCGGCAGGGAGTTTGAACTCGGGGGGGTGCACCAGGCGTACATTCATACCGTAGCGGTTCATCAGCATGATAAGGCTGTTGGGCACACTCTGGGGTTTAGAGTAGCTGGATGCGTAGGCCCAGCTGACAGTGATGGTCTTGCCGCGAGGATCACCCTTCTTTTCGATGATCGTTTGCAGGTCCGCCAGGATCTGGTGGGGGTGGTAGATTTCGCATTGCATGTTCAGCACAGGCACACGGCTGGCCGCAGCCACCTCGCGCTGGTAGCGATTGCCCTGGCCCCAGGTCACTTCACGGATGGAGATGCCATCGAAATAACGGCCGAAAATCTCGCCCATTTCGGTGGTTGTGTCGCCATGTTTGATCTGGGTAGTGCGGCTCTCGATAAAGGCGGCGTGTCCGCCCAGTTGGGCCATGCCGGCCTCGAAGGAACCACGGGTGCGGGTAGAACTGAAGAAGAAGAGCATCGCCAGAACTTTGTCGCGCAGGTAAGCGTGGGGGAGGCCCAATGCCCGTTTGCGTTTAAGGTCCATGGCCACATCCATGATGGTGTCGATTTCGTCGCGTGTGAATTCCTGAGTAGTGATCATGTCGCGACCGCGTAGATAGGTTTGCATGGTTATCTCCTGAGAGAAAGTATTAGTGTATAGATTCAGTAGATACGACTTCTTTTTGTAGACCAGGAAACCAGAGGATGCTCGCCAGCGCCTGCGTTTGGCAAGATAACCCGGTCTACCGGTCTACTGTAATATTCGGGTTTTTTGGAACGATGAGGGTAGATCGTCGATAGTGTGTCCGAGCAGCAGTTCAAGTCGTTGTAGATGATCGCTGCGGATGGGTTCACCATGGTTTTTCGAGCCAGTAAGTAGGTCTTTTCTGCTCAGCCAACGATCTTCAGCGGATAATTCTAGGGAGAGGAGGTCTGTTGCCCGATAAAATGTAAAATGGTAAGTGGTTAAAGCGCCATAGGAAGGTGATAAACGTGTTTCTCCGTCGAAGTCAGCCAGTCGCTCTAATTTGAAGTCCCCGGCCTCGTAGCGAATCTGTCCATACAACTCTTCTTCCAGCTCGCGCACGGCGGTTTCAAAAATGGGTTCAACCCAATCCTTGTCCCGTTTTTGCCTGCCACCGATCAGTTGGTAAAATCCTGCCCGATCATCCCATTGGCCGAGGAATTGGGGTGGATCGCCGGGCCTGACGATCAGGATCTGGGCAACGTTGGTAAGGCGTATGGGTTTGGCGCCGGGATCCCTGGTCAGGCGTTCACTTTCCAACACGTGCACAAGGCTTACGCCATGTTGCACGCTCTTGCGGTTTTTTGCACCGACATGTTCGGACCAGTTGAGAATAACAGTGTTGGGGTTGTCGCACCAGGCCGCCAAGCTGTGCAAGAAGTAGTAAGAGGATTGGGAAACAGCGAGAATGCCATCCTCAGATAATGCAACCGCACCCCAAACCTCCAGCAGGACTGCTAACCCTCGGCCGATGACATCCCCACCCGGCATCTCGTACAAGGGGCGGGGTGAATGTCTCGATTGAGGGATCGCTCGTAGCCAGCCAGCGATTAGGGTGCGGTCAGGTGAGGACATGGTGGTTGAGGAGGTACTGTAGGCCGGTAAACAAGGACGCACATCCGTCAAAACAGCGCCGTCCTGGTCTACAGGTTTCCCGGTCTCCCGGTCTTCTAATTACTCCATTTCGCCCAGGACAAGTGCCAACAGGGCCATGCGCATGACCACGCCGTTGAAAGCCTCTTGCCAGTAGCGGGACCAGCGAGTGATGTCCACATCGGGTGGGATCTCATCCATGCGCGGCAGTGAGTGCAGCAGGATCGCATCCGATTTGGCTTTGGTTTCCAACAGTTCGCGCGTGATCTTGTAGTTGGAAGGAGTCATGCCTACATCGCCGGAGCGCTCGTCGCGCGATTTGGTGTAGTCTGGCTGAACCACCGGTTCGACCAGGATCACATCAGCATCGCCAATGACCTGCTCGACATGCTCGGCTTCACTCCAGTTCACGCTGTACTGGCTCAATTCGGCTTTGAAATCATCGGTCAGGGACATATCTTCGGGGCCGATGAAGGTGATGGGGCAGTCAAATTGTGACATAGCGTAACCAAGAGAATGCATAGTGCGCATGCGCATATCGCCAATGGCCACCCATTTCAAGCCGTCGATACGGCCTTTCTCACGCAGCACGGTGTAGAGATCGGTGAGGATCTGGGTGGGATGTTCGCCCCAGCCGTCGCCACCATTGATGATGGGGATAGAAGCCCATTTGGCGGCTTCGTGCGGCGCCCCTTGCTGGAAGTGGCGCATGACCACGACATCACCATAGAATTCCAACATTTTGATGGTGTCTTTGATCGATTCCTGGTAAAAGTCGCCGGCGCGGGTGTTTTTGGCGTCGGAGAAACCGGTGACCTGTCCGCCCAGACGAATCATGGCTGCTTCGTGAGCAAGACGCGTGCGGGTAGAAGGCTGGTAGAAAGCGGTGACCAGGGTCTTTTCTTTGAGGATGTCGGCGTTGCGGCGGTTGCGAGCGATAGACTCCAGTTTTTCGGCGGCTTCGAAGACGCGGAAGAACTCATTGCGTTCGAATTCTTTAAGAGAGAGGATGTCTCGACCTGCAAAGCTTCTCATGTTAGGGCTCCTTGTACATGGGTTTGGTTTTGAATGCTGGAAGACAGAAGTTCAATATTACTGTCGGTAGTATGATGATTCATGTTGCGTGTTGGTTTCGGTAAATGCGCTATGTTGTACGAAAAACACCGAGTTGTGTAGTGGTCAACGGTTGCCTGGAATACGAAAAATGCCCGTTTTGAAGCGTTTGGCCGCAAGGTTGTGCCGATTCACGCAATTGACTAAGTTGCCCGGCGTATGTGACGAAAGGCTTCCTGTTCAGCTAATCTCTGACCACTACAAAAAACACCGAGTTGTTATATTTACTTTCAAAGACCAGTGATTTTATGGCGAAAATGTGATTACGGAACTCAGAGTCCAACGTGTGGAACTGAGTTGTGGCCGGCGCTAAAATGGGTTACGTTCTCCTGCGAATCAGGCGGAAACGGAGGAGATCGTCTCGGAAATAGGACTGCGCCTTGAGAATGGGTTCGTTGTTTTCGTTATATCCTACCTCCTCTAGTGCAAGCAGGGCTGTGCCTGACGGGACCTGCAGCATGGCTGCGATTTCCGCCTCGGCGCTGACGGGAACGATATCCGATAGGTAGTAATTCAGACGTTGCTGACTGCACGCTTCCAAATAGTCGTAAATGGGTACTTGAAAATCAATATCTTTATAAGACTCCAAGACGCAACTAGCCGGCAGCCAATTGCGGGCCAGGATGACCGGTGTATCATCTTCAAGAAAACGTTTTTTGATCACAAGAACCTTATCACCTTCTGCCAAATCAAGTTCATCGGCAATGGTGGCACTGGCAGGCTCTTCAGACACATCAATCACTTGCACGGTTGGCGTATAGCCATGTGCTTCGAGCACATTCGTGTAGGACCAGATCTCGTCCAGTCTTGATTGGATCTGCAATATCGGTTCATTGACAAACGTCCCCGCCCCTTGTTTACGAACGATGGCCCCTTCGATTTCCAAACGGCTCAAGGCGTCGCGGATGGTGGTGCGGCTGACCCCCAGTTCATTTGCCATCTCTGTTTCGGAAGGAATGCGCCCATCCTCAAACTTGTTATTGACGATCTGTTCTTTGATGTGGGACCTGATTTGTTCGGTTAGGGAAGGACTTCGCTTAAACATCGTATATTAATCTGTATGTTCGTAGTATCGTATGGTTGTATGACAAATTCTATTTGAAATGAGATGTCCTGTCAAATCGACTTGGTCTTGATCATAGGGTCGGCGGCGCTTTTGAATTCGACGTATTGTGTGTTGCGTATTTCGTTATTTGTCGCTAATGGCACTGGGGTCGTTGAATGGGATTGATTAGATTCAAGTCAGCGCCAGTGAGATTTTTTGGATTTTGAACAATTCCGCCAAAGAAAATCCCTTTTCAAGAATGCTCAGTGCCACCGCAGGCACTTGTTTGGTTGTAAAATGGGAGCGCACAAAATTATGCAGCACCCAATAAGCATCCAAGCGTTTTTGCAAGGGCTTCTTGTCTTTGGCATAAGTATTGGTCT
>PIVW01001064.1 GCA_003353825.1 Chloroflexota bacterium | reverse complement strand
CCATCCAGTCGGACATCCCGAAGACCTGCGACGCGGGGAGCGCGTACAGAATAACCGCGATTATGGATAGGACGGCAATCATCCGGAGGACGTGGGCTTGACCGGCGGAACGATCTGCTCGCGTGGACGCGTGAACGTCTTCCGCGCTGAGGCAGGCCTGCGCATGGACATCTTTCGTCCGGTTCCCGACTTCGCGAACCGTCCGTTTTTGTCTCTGTTTACCATGCGCTTCTTAGCCATTAGGGATCAGGCTCCGTCTCTGGTTCTGGCTCCGGAGGTTCAAGAAGCACCAAGAGCCCATCTTCAACAAATTGCATAATTCGTCGATAGTCGTAGTTCCCATCACTAACCGGCACATGGTAAGTTGTACCATTGGTGCCAACAACAACAATCATGTTCCACACCCCAAGACCCTCAACGTATTGCTTTGTCGCTGTGGCAATCTCTTCAACCCTATTAAATACTGATGGCATTTTTAAAACTCCGCTTTTAATGTTTGATGGATACCACAAAGATCAGTTACACCCCAATTTGTCGAATGAGTTGATTTTATGGCAATGCTGTTCGGGGAGGCTGTAAGAATAGTCGTAATAGTGGAGTCACGGTTGTCACTAACATTGCGGGCGTGTGCATTGGCGGACACAGGGTTGAACGTAGTAGATGTGGGGGTTTCCCGCATTATCTCCGGAAAGCTATTGACGGAATAACTCGTGGAAGAATGAAAGTTTGACGTTGGACGGAATACGATCATTCCTACTATCCCGGCCCCTGTCGCCGGGTCCGTATCATACGGGAATGTTTTTTGATAGTACCTCAGAGAACGCCTTAACTCGACATCAAAGGGATCAATGCCAAATGTTGATGCCGAAGTTCCTGGCTCCAATTTGGCGGCTGTCATGAAGAAGTTGTTCGCCGCACTGTCCATACAGTTCACCTGGTCACTGCCTGAAATAGCGTCCGCCGAATTCCAGGTGTTTGCTGTTCCGTGGTATGTGGAACCAGCAGCTAATACCACTTGCAGCCTTAGCCCTACACCATTCGTTGCACCAATCCAAGTGCCTGCTGTATCTCCAGTGATCGGAATTTCTTTATATTCCCAAGTGTTTGCCGAACTTACTGTAAAGCTCGCTGGGTAGGACCTATCTCCAGCGGCATTGCGAATGCTGCAATAATGAATGCCCGTTTTTGGGGA
>PIVW01001063.1 GCA_003353825.1 Chloroflexota bacterium | reverse complement strand
CGGGTACACCCACCATCGCCAACACCCCACCAACATCTTCCAATCGAACGACATGGTCGATTAAGTACATGGTAAGAATCATGAGCAAACCCGCGCTTGCACCGATCAAGAGGGCAGCGCCCGCTGGGTAAAAAGGCACGCCTGCCAGCACAGCGACCCAGCCGGCCGCCACACCACGTGCAGCCATGAGCGGATCAGGATGCCCGGCAAAAAACCAGGTATACAACAGAGGGATGGCTGCGCCAGCTGCCGCAGCCAACAGCGCATTGCCGACGATGATCACGGCATCTACTTGAGACCAATCGATGAGCGGCCAACTGACCAACCACCCTGTCGAACCAACGATGATGAGTCCGGCTCCCAGCACAGCCAGTAGGGGCAAGTGCACCAGGGGTAGCACAGCCCGCCCCCCATGCCCAGGGCGCCGCACGAGAAAGGCGAGGATTCCGGCTAAGGCCACACCACCCCCCATGAGGAAAAGCGTTGCCCCACCGAAATCAACGTACCCATGCCCCAACCCCAGGTTGAAGCCCAGATTGGCGAGCCAGCCACCACCCTGGATCCAATTCCCAATCAGGGGGTAGGCGACAGCCGCTGTTAAGGTACCTACAAGTGCGACTGCCACAGCTGGGGCGCGCCCTCGCAACACCATCATCGGCAGCAAAGTGGCGGTTGTTGCCCAGGGGAGCGTACTGATCAGCAAAAGATATCCCAATCGAGTGCTCGCGCCTTGAAGCCAAAAACCGGCCAAACCGGCCATGCCCCAGGTCACACCCCATTCCTCGCTAAGCGCCGACCATTCCCAGATCAAGGTACCGAGATCAGGATGGTCGATCTTTAAGCCGATACCGCCATAGTGGATGGCAAACCCTGTAAACGCATAGCCGAGGATCGCCAGCGCATAGGCTGCCAAGGGTGTCAGCATCAATTGCCGAGCCTGTGCGGCTGTGAGGCCCCCCGCCGCCACTAGAGCCACGCCCCAAGGAATCAGGAATGAAAGCGCAGCCGCCAACAGCAGCCACATGGGTATAAGTTCGGTTTCAGCCATAGGTTTCTCGTATAATGGGGGGGTGATATACTGACAACGGTCATAAAGGAACATTTTCAAAAGTCTGGAACTTGAGGGTCAATAAGCTGGCAAGCTCTTGCTTATATATCCCATCGGTTTGAGCGATACAATCTACAATAGCTA
>PIVW01001062.1 GCA_003353825.1 Chloroflexota bacterium | reverse complement strand
GTCTATCATGTGCTCATGACTGATGGTGTTGGCATAACGACGACATTGGATGGTTTCTTCATCACTGCCGGGGCGGCAATGGGCGAATCATGGGAACAAAAAAAAGGCGGCGGCATGTACAACGTCGATAATAGCAATCCAACCCTCACCAACGTCACCTTCACGGCTAATTCGGCAGGCCACGGCGGCGGCATGTACAACTACTGGTATAGCAATCCAACCCTCAACAACGTCACCTTCACGGCTAATTCGGCAGACTCTCGCGGCGGCGGCTTGTACAGCGGCTGGAGTAGCAGTCCAACCCTCACAAACGTCACCTTCACGGCTAATTCAGCAGGCGATCACGGCGGCGGTATGGACAACTACTGGGATAGCAATCCAACCCTCACAAACGTCACCTTCGCGGCCAATTCAGCATATACCGGCGGCGGCATGTACAACTCCTGGTATAGCAATCCAACCCTCACAAACGTCACCTTCACGGCTAATTCGGCAGGCTATAGCGGCGGCGGCATGTACAACGACGAATATAGCAGTCCAACCCTCACAAACGTCACCTTCACAGCTAATTCAGCAAACTATGGCAGTAGCATGCGTGTATACCGCGATAGCAGCCCGATTATTCGCAACAGTATCTTCTGGGGTTATGTTGGGTCTGTCATATTCGGTTCGGGTGACAGTCATGTAACGATTTCCGACAGCCTGGTACAAGGTGGTTGTCCGGAGAATGCCACCTGTGATGGCGCCATACTCGATACCGATGCGCGCTTTGTTCGCTCGCCTGACTCTGGTGACGGCGACTGGAGCACACTGGAGGACAACGACTACGGAGATCTACGTCTGCAAGCCGGCTCTCCCGCTATTGACGCCGGTAAAAATGACTGGCTCTCTAACGATATTCTCACCGATAGCAACGGCTACCCACGTATTGTGGGGGGGATCGTCGATATGGGGGCGCATGAGGCCTTTGGACTCAAGATCGGCAAAGCGGTTACGCCTGCTGTTGTTACTCCCGGCGCTGCTATTAGCTATTCTCTGCATTTCCACAATTATCATGATACTGACACAGTCACTGGCGTCCAACTCTCAGATTTGATCCCGCCTGAGGTGGTGATCGGTGAAATAGTATCAGAGGGAGCGGCGGTGACCCAGATCGGCGCCCCGCCCGCTTATATTTGGGAAATCGAAGATCT
>PIVW01001061.1 GCA_003353825.1 Chloroflexota bacterium | reverse complement strand
TCCAAAAACCCATATCCCTTGCCTCCATATCTTCAAGGTCCCTGATGGGAATATTTCGAGGGTCCACCCGTGCTGCGAATCCGATGCGATAGTCACGCCGTCCGTTGCAATCACGCTCATTCCGATTTCTCCTTTCTAGGTTAATTCCAGCACGGTCACATCACCGCCGCAGTAAGGGTCAAGGGCAATAGCGATCTCAACAGCTTCCTTCGGGACCTTACCTGCCATCATAGCGCCCATTGCAAAGTGCCCTCCTGATCCAATGGCATATGGAACCCCGCAGGTGATTATTCGTAAGCTGTCGTCCAATAGGCGGCAATCCCCCGGGCGGGCCGCTATCGCAATAAAGTCCTCGTCTAGCTCCGGAATTGGGTCTGGTCCCGGGGCTAGTCTCCCTCCCCCTCCCATGTCCATTTTCTGCATGTACACCCTAGCTGCTACGGCGTCGAATCCTGAGCCAACCGCACCTAAAACCCATTCTTCCCGTCGCCATAGTTTCAAGCACACAACGGGGGCTATTACGGTGAACCCCATTTGTGTATCCGCTGCGATAGTCACGCCGTCAGTTGCTATTACGCTCATGCGAACTTCTCCCATTTCTTCTGTTTGGCTTCCGACCATTTTCGGATGTAGCGCCAAGCGTCCTGTTGATTCATCTTGAATTCCTTGTATACAGAGTAATGTGCCTCGTAGGCAATGTACTTGAAGCTACCCCCATGGTATTGATCCAGGTAGTCAAAGACTTCGCTTTCTGTCGTGTCCCCCGCCTTGACCTCAAGTGCCGTAATGCGTTGCTCCTGTTCCCTGAGGTGGTCGCGTAAGTAGTTATCTTGAGCCTCCCTGCTGTTGTTCAGATCAAACGCTATACCTCCAATCTGCCTTTTAATCTCTTCGTCGATGTATGTGTCCTTGCTCATTTCCAGTCTCCCCTTGTTAAGAGCCAGACCCGCCACAGCGCAGGCGGGTCTTCGGCCTTTGTGGTTAATGATCGGATATATCGCAGCCCTCCTTTCCTGTTAGGCCACGTTATGCCAGCGCCGTCCGGAATAGTGACATTTCCGGTGGCTTAGGAATCTTTGCAATCGTGCAGGCTGAAAACCAGCCCCACGCAATAAGCCTCGTCGCCATCAAATACCTTGAATTTTTTGTATGGAAGGGTGGTTGAGAAGGTTGTAAAAATAAATCCCTCTTTATC
>PIVW01000039.1 GCA_003353825.1 Chloroflexota bacterium | reverse complement strand
GTGCGAAAAACACTGTCATTTTCTAAATCTGATAGCTTCCATGAGGCGGTACTCCTATTATACCTCCACTATTACAACACAGAATGGTGTCCTATCAGTTAATATATAACCACTACCTATTTACGCAACGAGTACAACCCTGCTATCGGACTCATTCGAGAATCGCCGTGTACCGAGCCGAATAAATACTGGTTGGCGACCGATAACTGGCTGGCAATACAGGCATTGCGAGCGGTCGGTGATGATAGCCTGACAGAAACACTCAGCCAGAACCTAGAAAGCCACGGCTACATGTCGCACGGCCTCATTGAAGCGTTGGCGGGAATGCCCATCCCCTGGCCGCCGCGCGCACCCAAACAATCGAAAATCACCGAAAAGATATGTATGGAGGCGCGCGATCAGGCTGAAATGCTTGACTGGCATGATTACGCCGATCTTCGACTCTATGGTGCGCTGCACGCCAACCAGCAAGGTTGCCCTCGGATGAGCCGGTCCCTTTACCGGTCGGCCCTGGCAGATTTCGCTGAAGATGGCAAGGGCTTTGCCGACAAAGCTTTTAATGGCCTTTACGCCACCTACAAACTTGCGCTGGCTTTATACGTTGGCGTTGTCTTGAATGAGCCCGTTGATCCTGTGCTTCTACGGGCGCTATTGGGCAAACAATTCGCTGACGGGGATTATAGGGGAGGATTCGTTACCTTGTACACATCGGCAGGTCCTGTTAATGACTCGAATACTGAAGCAACAGCCTATGCAGTGCTTGCGCTATCCGCCGTAGATCAATGCCTTCGATCCGGGGCATGTGATCTGCGATGAACTTTGAGCGACAAGCACCGCGATTGTTGGATCAGCGTTCCACCTGGTAGCCGTCTGCTGTCCAGGCATTCATGCCACCCTCCATGTTGTGCACGTTATCAAAGCCCTGTTGGCGCAGGAACTCGGTGGCCTGGCTGGAGCGGTTACCTGAACGACAGACGGCGATCACCGTCTTATCGGTGGGGATCTCATCCATGCGCTCGGGAATCGTTCCCAGCGGGATCAGTTCGACACCCGAGATATGCCCTTCGTCATATTCGTACTGTTCTCGTACATCAATAATGATGACATCGGGGTTTTCGAGCAGAGCGGCAACGTCATCGGTTTGGATATTGACCGGCAATGATTCAAGATCGATTGTATCTACTGGTGGAGCAGCAGGGGAGGTTGTGCCTACGCAGGCGCCTAAAAGCAGGACGAACAAGCTTAACAGAATTAATAATAGGGAAACACGTCGATTCATGTGGAAAAAGCCTCCATGTCATATAGAAATACAAAGATCAGATACGGTGAGGATGCCGGGCCATTGATACCTAATCGCACAGCAGCGGTATCTTCTCGATAACTTGGGGGAACTATCCCGTCCACGAAGGTGGACGTTCGGCGTAGGTTCGCAGAACCCCGCCCTCAGAGCCCGAATTCATTCGGCGAGTGCCCCGGAATATTGAGAAGATACCAGCAGCGTTACAATGGATTTGTAAGAATCATTTTTTGTCCCGTTTATTCTGGACGGGTTCAGGCGCCGGTTTGGGACGAAAACGGTGGTTGTAGATCAGTCCCACGGCGCCTAAAAGCATAGATAACAGCGAAATGAGTGAGGCTGTGGGCAGGGATCCCAGGGTCCAGGCATCGGGGCGGAAGAACAATTCGATCCAGAATCGTCCCATCGGATAGTAGATCAGGTACACGAGTAACAGATCACCTGTCCGCAGCCAGTCATCCCATTTCCATACAAGGAGCACCAACAAGGCCACACCGGCGAGACTCCACAACGATTCATAGAGGAAGGTGGGATGAAAGAGCGTATCCGCAGCCAAGGCGCCATTGGGAGGACACATGAACTCGCCAAAACGGCGGGTGCAGTCGATGTTGATACCCCAGGGCAGGGTCGTGGGTGGGCCAAAAAGTTCCTGGTTCACGAAATTACCCCAGCGTCCAATGCCTTGGGCAAGCAGCAGACCGGGCACGGCGATGTCGACCCATTCTAGAAAGTCGAGTTTGGCATACCATGTATAAAGCGCCACGCCAATGATGCCCCCCACTATCCCCCCATAGATTCCCAGTCCACTGAACCCAAACTGCCCGGTTTCGATGCCCTTCCAAAAAGCAATCGCATCTATGGGATTCTCTTTGTAATAATCCCAGCCGATGCCCGCGCCCGGAGCCGGTTGTGAGAAAACATGATAAGCACGCGCACCGATGATACCGAGCAAAAGTATCACCGCCAGCATATTCCAGATATGCTCGGGGTCACGGCCACGGCGTTTGGCGATTTGGCCCGATAAGGTTGCGCCCAACACCGCGCCGGTGAGGATGATGATCCCATACCAATGAACGGGAATGGGGCCGAGTCTAAATGCTACAGGGTCCATCTGTTACTCCAGTGAAAAGGGTTGGGGGGTTAAAAGGCAAAAGGCAAATGGCAAATGGCAAATGGCAAATGAGTATTATCTGTGAAGCTATGCCTGAGTCCACTGAAAAAAGCCTAGTAACCGCAAAGAACGCAGAGATCGCAGAGGAAAACATAGGGTTTCACGAGGAAAAGCGCGTCCAAACCTCATCGTTTTTGCTGTTGTCTCGGCCTTCACTGCTTGTTTAGACCTTTTTTCAGGGGAGTCATGCCTTAATTCAAAAGGGAGGCAATGGCGCCTAGACGTTGATTGTGGGGAGAAGGCTATCGCAGCCGCGCACGGTTGGCAAATCTGCCTTGATGCGATCTGGTAGACGACCTTACATCCGCCAGGCCCGTTCAGGGACCGTTGCTCTTTAGCCCAGCGGCTTTGGTCTCGTGTACACCGGAAATCCAGGTAGACTCCGGCAGGCGACGTTTGTCCCGGTCTACCGGTCTACAGGTATTAACCCTGATCAGATGGGTCCACAAGCGTCGGGTTATCCAGTTCGGCTGTCAGGGTACCACGCACACCACGCACACGATCCAAAAACGCATATCGGTCCGAGTCGACATGATCATGGGCGGTAAATAACATGTAACCGGTGACAGTCAGATAAGCAGCGGTCACACCTAAAGGTCCCCAGGGTGGAACGGCCAGAGGTTTCAATAATTTCACAGCAGCCAGGCCTTTGACGATGGCATCGGCCACCTTAGCCCGTCCACGAAAACTGCCTTGCAGGGCCATTATCTCATCAGCGATCGCTGCCAAGAGTACGGGATCGCCTTGGTAAGTCAAGATATGGTCTCGTCCCTCCTGATAAATCCCTTTGGTATCCAGAAAGCGCTCGATAGCCTGAGACATCAACTCATTCTCTTTGATATCCTCGATAAAATCGTAAATGCCCTCTCGCACCATTTCCTCGCCTCGTGGCCCCAACAATGCCCGTAGCTTGTCCGAAGCGGCCAACACATAGTCGACCGCGGTTTTCAATGTGCCGGCCGCAGTCTTGCCCAACCAGTCCGAGATATCGGCGCCCAGGGCCTCGGCGGCCTCTCTAAGAATCGCCGCATCCATAGTCAGGAACCCGGCAATGGCATCACCGGTGACATCTACCGTCTCGTCATGTACATAGCGTAGGCATTCGAAGATCGCGGCCTGCAATTGCATCGCTTCCTGTCCAACAGATCGGTAGGGGGGCAATCTACCGGCTGCTATTAATTTATCCGGTTCATTCAAGGCCCGAAAGATCACAGACTCGCTGCCAGCGGTTCCGGCAAGGCCGTACATAGCGCCTGCGATCTCAGGATCGCCCGACGCCCGGGCCAGACGTTCGGCAATGGCTAGGTCGGCAGCAGCAGCAGCCAGTAGGCGCAACTCCGCCATACTGCGTTCATGGGCATCTTGCGCCTCTTGCCACTGGTTCACAAGGTCGGTTTCCAGTTTCAGGCTCTGCTCGAGAAATAGCTCTGCCTGTTCAATCTGTTCATCATTATAGGGCGAGGGCGGCCGCACCGCCTCACCCGTACGATAGCTAGCGACGGGTGGCTCCAACAGCATACCGAGTCCGGCCACATATTCTGACAAAATGGGGGAATCTGTCATCATTTATCTCCTTGTAGATCGGGGGAGGGCCCTTCTAAATCGAAGGGTACTCCTAAATTGAGGGGGCCCTCCTAAAGGGAGGGTCCTCCCCAATTGCGGGAGGGTCTTCAATTTCTTCCAGACCCAACGCCATGAGATACCCTCGGGCTCGTTCGGTCAAAGGATAGCGATTGACCAATTCCCAAAAGCGGGGTCCGTGATTTGCTTGCTGCAAATGTGCCAGTTCATGGACGATCACATAGTCCTGTACCCATTGCGGAAGCGTCCCCACACGATGAGAAATACGGATAGTCTTGTTGGCCGGTGTGCAGGACCCATAACGTTTGTTCTGGTTGCTTACCCAGCGGATGCTCTGCCAGTTGAGCCTGCCATTGAAATACTGGCGGTTCATTAACCGGGCTCGCTGTTCCAGATCATCATCCGATAGCGCCTGTTTCGCCTGGCGTTTGAACAAGCGTCCTCGCAAGGTCTCGATGGCCTCGTTCAGCTCCTTTTCCGGCATCGCCGCCGGCGCCTGCACAATCATCGTATCCCCATCCAGTCGGGCACTGATCGTTTTTTTACGCCGGGCACTGCGATTGACCTTGACATTCATAGCGGCATTATAGACCCAACCCCACTCGCCTGCAATTGATTCCAGCCAACCGAGTGTGTTACGATCATTTTTGTATGCAACACGCAACATGCAACACGCAACATGCAACACGCAACACGCAACACGCAACACGCAACACGGAGCATCCCATGCCCTTCGACCCTATCGCAAGATTCTACGATCAAGATGATGGTCGCTTAAGCGAAGATATACCTACAATCCTCGGTTTTGCGCAGAAAGGCGGTGGCCCGGTGCTGGAACTGGGCGTCGGTAGTGGCCGTTTGGCCCTTCCCCTCGCAAAGGCAGGTTTCGAGATAACCGGCATAGATATCTCGGATAAGATGTTGGCTTATGCCCGGCAGCGGATCGCAGTGGCAGGGCTGAGCCACCGTGTCAACCTGATTCACAACGATTTCATCGAGTTCGACCTGGATCAATCCTTTGGGTTGGCATATTGCGGCTACAATAGTTTCCTCCACCTCATTGAAATCGAAGAGCAATTGGCGGCAATGACATGCTGGAGACGCCATCTTATGGCGGATGGATTGTTAGTCATCGATGTCCACAATCCGCAACTCGAACACCTGGCCTCGGCTGATGGTAGTCTGGCTCTGGCCGATTCGTGGCTCGATCCTGAGACTGGATTTCTCGTCCACAAACTGCAGGCTACTGAAGTCGACCTCCCAGACCAGCGCTACATCATACACCGCTTCTATGATGAGATTATGGCAGATGGCGTCTTACGCCGCAGCAGCGTCAAGTTAGAAACCCGCATCCTGCTACGCCGCGAGATGGAACTGTTGCTCAAGTTTTCTGGCTTCGCCGGCATCCAATGGTTTGGAGATCACGATCTCAGTCCTTGGCAACCAGAAAGCCCTCGCATTATCGTCGCTGCAAGGCCTGGCTAAACCTGGAACCAATTAAACAGGTTCCTCGTCATAAAATATACAGCAAAACAAGTTCATTTCTAAGGAGAACAACCATGCAAAATAAACCAATTCGTCTAGGCATCGGCCTCGGTCTCGCCCTGTTGGCAGGCCTGGCGTTTGTCTTAATCACCGGCGCCCCCTTACCTGTCACGGCGCAAGATGGAGGTGTCGATCTCACCGTTTACAACAGCAACATCGCCCTGGTCAAAGAAAATCGCCAATTCGATCTGGTTGAAGGTGTGAATCAGGTCGCAGTGACCGATGTACCCTCTGCCATCATCCCTGAAACCGTCTACTTCCGCTCGCTGACAGACCCCAGCACGGTGGTCCTGGAGCAGAATTACGAGTACGATGTGGTGGGGACACATAAACTGTTAGAGAAATACATCGATCTGCCGATTGAATTGATCACACAAGATGGCACGACCTACGAGGGCATCCTGCTCAATGGCTCAGGTGATGTGATCCTGCAAGTGGAGGGTGGCGGCATCGACGTCATCAAATTCGACCAGATCCGCCAGTACAGTTTCCCAGCCCTGCCCGATGGATTGATCACTCGCCCTACCCTGGTTTGGATGGTCGACGCCGGGGAAGCGGGTGTCCACAACAGCGAGATCGCCTATCTTACCAATGGCCTGAACTGGAAAGCCGACTATGTTCTGGTGCTCGCACAGGATAACAAGAGCCTGGACCTGGATGGCTGGGTGACGCTGGACAATCGTAGTGGGGCCACCTACAAAGATGCCCGCCTCAAACTTGTGGCAGGCGACATCAACCGTGTTTCTGCCGGTAAAGGTGGTGCTTTCGACATGGTCATGGAAGAGGCCGCGGTTATGCGTGCAGCCCCCGCTCCACAGGTCGAGCAACGAGAATTTTTCGAATATCACCTGTATGAAGTGCAGCGTCCGGTCACGGTCAAAGACAATCAGACCAAGCAGGTCGAGTTTGTTACCGCTTCTGATGTCGATGCCCAGAAAGAATTCGTCTATGATGGATCCATTCCCTTTAGGGGCTATGGTCCCATCTACGATCCTGGATACGGCGGTACCGGCAACTCCAAGATAAATGTGCAGTTGTCCTTCAATACCGGCGAAGAGGGTGTCGACGCCCAACTCCCGCGCGGTACCGTACGCATGTACCAGGCCGATATCGATGGCTCCCCTCTGCTGATCGGCGAAGACCAGATCGATCACACGCCGAAGGGTGAAGATGTGACCTTGAACATCGGCGAAGCCTTTGACCTGGTCGGCGAGCGCAAACAGACCGATTTCAAGCGAATCGGCGACAAGGTCGTAGAAGAAACCTACGAGATCGAATTGCGCAACCAGAAAGAAAGTGAAGCGGTCGAGATCCGTGTCGTCGAACATCTTTCACGTGGCGCCGATTGGGAGATCATGTCAGCCACCCCGGATGAGTACACTAAGACTAATAGCAATACCATCGAATGGGTGGTCTCAGTCCCGGCCAAAGGATCGGCGACCATCCTCTACACGGTGAGATATGAGTTCTAAATCCTACTGATTTCACCATTTGTGAGACCGCCATCGCTACATCGAGATGGCGGTCTTTTCTATAATGTGACACCAGAGTGCAACACACGATTGCTCGTAGCGCGCCCTCCAGCGTATAATCGCAGTGTGAGCACTTTATCCGAACTCAGGCACTTTATCCGTCGCCATGATTTGATCCCCAGGGAAGCGACTGTGGTGGTCGGCGTAAGTGGTGGCCCCGATTCGCTAGCATTGTTGCACGCCTTGCAAGCACTTGCCCCTGAGCAAGGTTGGCGACTGCATGCCGCGTATCTAAACCACGAATTGCGCTCTGAAGCAGCCGAGGAGGCGCGCTTTGTGGCCGAGCTAGCGATCCGGTGGGGGCTCGGTTGCACGGTCGAGTGTGCGGATGTGCGAAGCATCGCCTCGCAACCAGGCGTATCACTGGAAGAAGCAGCTCGTCAGGCGCGCTACGCCTTTTTGGCGCGTGTGGCGCAGCGCTTGCAAGCAAAGATCGTCGCGGTTGGACACCATGCCGACGACCAGGCCGAGACGATACTCATGCACTTGCTGCGCGGTAGTGGCCTGGCTGGGCTGCGGGGGATGTTGCCAAGCACGTCACTCTCTGATCTGCGTTTGTCGGCGCTGCCACCCGACCTCCGTCAGGTATCACAAAATCTCCAGTTGGTACGACCCTGGCTGACAACGACGCGCGCAGAGATCAACAGCTATGTCTTGACAAATGGTTTGTCTCCAAGGGAAGATACAAGCAACGCTGACACGATATTTTTCCGCAATCGATTGCGCCATGATATCCTGCCTCATCTTAAATCGATCAACCCCCAGTTGGTGCGGTCCCTCGGCCATACGGCTCTGGCGTTACAAGGTGATCATGATGCTCTTGACTTTTACCGGGACGAACTGTGGCAGAGGATCGCTCAAGTTCAGTCAAAACGCATTCGTCTGCAGCTCACGACCTTGCGCAAGCTCATCCGAGGTGATCAACGTGCCCTGGTGAGACGAGCGATTGCCATTCTGCGCCCTGAACTACGCAACGTGGGTTGGGAGCACAGCGAACGTCTTCTGGATATCCTGCACGATCACCCTCTTCAGGCCAGTGGCGGCCCTTATCCCCTGCTGGCCGGTCTCTCAGCCGAACTCAATTACGATTGGCTGGACATCATCTCCGACCGTTTCGATACATCCGACAATGCCCAGATAACGGCAGCCGTGTCGCTCTTACTGCCCGGTCAGGTCGAGCTGGAGAATGGCTGGAGGCTACAGGCCATCCTGGTACACTGGCAGGCATCTGACAAACCTCCTTGGTGGATATATGACGATCAGCATCGCATCTGGCTACCAGCAACACTCGCCGGCCCTCTCGTTGTCCGATCTCGACGACCTGGCGATCGCTTGCGCGTATTGGGGCTTGGCGGCAGCAAGGCCATACCCGACCTGATGACTGAACTCAAACTCCCCCGCGCCGACCGGGCCCATTGGCCACTGCTCGTAGACGACACGGGCGAAATCTTGTGGCTGGTTGGACATCGTCCTAGTGAGCGCTGCCGTTTGCCCGAAAACGTCACCAGTGCCTGGGAAATCCGCTTAAAACAGCGCTAAAGCGCTTACTACAAACCATGCGACCAAACGACCACGCGACCACGCGACCAAATGAATGGGGGTGGGAACTATGATCGCCCGCTTGAAACTAAAACCTAACAAAGACAAACCGCTGCGCCAACGACATCCTTGGCTGTTCAGTGGCGCCATCGCACATACGCGGGGGCAGCCCTCTTCAGAAAAACAGGTAGAGATCGTCGATAGCAAAGGACAGTGGCTGGCATTTGCAGACTTCAGCCTCCGTTCGCAGATTCGGGCGCGTGCGACTTCGTGGCATCATAGCGAATTACCCGATACTGCGTATTGGCGGTCGCTACTCGAAGCCAGTATCCAGCGGCGGAACCAGCTTCTGCCAACAACAGAGGCGCGCAGACTTGTCTTCGCCGAGAGTGACAGCATCCCGGGCCTGATCGTGGATCAGTACGACAACACCTTGGTCATGCAGGCACTCACGGCCCCCGCCGATGCACGAAAGGGTGAGATGATCGCTGCCCTGTCAGATATCCTCTCCCCGGCCGCCATCGTAGAACGGGATGACCCGATGCGGCGCAAAGAGGGATTGGCGCCCGCCGATGGTGTGGTATGGGGCGCTCTTCCCGACCAGCCCCTCATCATCACCGAAAACGACCATCAATTTTATGTCGACCTACAGGCGGGACAAAAGACCGGATTCTATCTCGACCAGGCCGAAAACCGGGCAACGTTAGCACCCTACTGCGCAGGTGCAGAGGTGCTCAATGCTTTTTGTTACACCGGCGCTTTCTCAGTGTACGCTCTCGCTGCCGGCGCCAGCCATGTCACCAACATCGACAGCAGTGAACATGCCCTGAATCTGGCTGCTCGAAATATGGAACTGAATGGATTTCAGTCACAGCAATGGACACCCGTCCAGGCCGATGTCTTCAAACAGTTGCGGCATTGGCGGGATGGGGGGGATGGGGGGGATGGGGGGGATGGGGGTAGATTATTCGATCTCATCATCCTGGACCCACCCAAATTCGCTAACAATCGCCGCCAGATCGATCGTGCTGCGCGCGGCTACAAAGATATCAATTGGCTGGCCATGCGCCTATTGCGGCCCGGCGGCTTACTGGCAACCTTCTCCTGTTCCGGCTTGATCAGTCGAGATCTGTTCCAAAAAATCGTCTTTGGCGCGGCCTTGGATGCGGGTCGTGACGTACGCATTCTCCGCCACTTCTCGCAAGCAGCCGACCATCCTGTCTTGTTGACCTTTCCTGAAGGGGCTTACCTGAAGGGGCTCTTGTGTCACGTAAACTAATTCGACCGCTGTTGGCCTTGGGTGTGGGCCTGTTTGGAATGGCGGCAGCGGGGCCGGTGTACAACACCTTTGTACCCATTCTCCTCCACGATTTTGGCCTAAGCGCCACCCTTGTGGGATTCATCATGACCTGGGATAACTGGCTGACTATCTTTATCTCCCCCTGGGTGGGTTATCAATCCGACCATCGCTGGACACGTTGGGGCCGGCGCAAACCTTGGATAGCCATTGGCATTACTCTGGCCGCATTCTTTATACTTATTCCGCTGATGCCGGTCCTGGCAGGGATGCTGGCCATGTTGTTGCTGGCCAGTCTGGGTTTATCTATCGCCCGGGCACCAGGTCTGGCACTCTTGGGCGACCTCTTTCCCCCCAAGCAACGCAGCACAGCCAGTGGGGTCATCAATGTCTTCGGGGGGTTAGGCGCTGTTACAGCCCTTGTCGCCAGCAGCTATCTGTTGCCACTCCACCCCGCCGCACCTTTCATCTTCGCAGGGGCCCTCCTGCTCGTGGGTGGTCTCACCCTGATAGTGATCATCAAGGAGCCCAAACAAGCCACTGATGCACCGTTGCCGGCGACAACTGGCTTCTGGCAAGAAACGCGGTCTCTTTTGCAACCGCAAACGCGTGGTTTACTCTTGTTATTGATTGCCATCTTTCTAGGCTTTTGCGGTTTTAACGTCGCCGAGACCTGGCTTAGCACGTATGCACACCTGCAGCTAGGTGTTGCCGAAGCGCGCCTGCCCCTGCTTATGGCGGTCTTTGCTGGGGCCTTGCTGGTGGCTGCCATCCCCAGTGGGCTATTTGCGGCACGCGTAGGTCGCAAACGCTTGGTGCTCGCCGGCATGATAGCACTGACCATACTCTTTGCCCTGGCGCCCATAGTCGACTCTGTGGACATGCTCTATCTCCTGCTGATCGTCGCGGGTCTAGCTTGGGCGCCGGTTCTGGTCAACACCTTACCTCTCATGTATGACGTGGGTGATGGCGTGCAGTTCGGGGCGATGACTGGTTTTTACTACGTGTCTCTATCCCTGGCTGCTATATCGGGGCCACAATTTGTGGGCGTTGCCCTAGACGCTTCCGGGCAAGATTATCGTCTGATCTGGATCTTTGCGGCGTTGTTCATGGGACTGGGGACGTTGCTCTTGACACGGGTGCAAGGAAAAGTGTCTTGATGTTAGGCGGAAAATCACCCGCCAATTAAGAGCAAGGCCACGCCAGCAATAGCAACGAATGTACCGGCAATGGCGCGTCTTCCGACCTGCTCGTGGAAGATAATACGGCTGATGGGGATAAGGAAGATTGGCGGCAAGGCCATGAGGGTGGCGGCAACGCCTACCGCGGTGGATTGAACGGCTACAAGAGATAGGGTGACACCCAGAAATGGGCCAACGAAGGATCCGCCCAAGATTTGGCGCACAGCTTGGGGGTGAGTCCGTAACTGCCGCCAGGTTGGAGACACTTGGCGGCGGGCAATGCCGAATCCCCACAACATCAGCGCGGCCACAAGCATTCGCATCAAGGTCCCCGAAAGCGCCGAGAAATCACCGGTAAGCCCCTGCTTAGCTGTGACCAATCCCAAAGCTTGCCCTGCGGCGCCACCAAGACCAAAGAGGATTCCTGGAACATAATTGCGCTCACTGCCTTCTCTGTTCCCCGCACCGGTTTTATCCAGTACAACCCAGGCAACGCCCACGACCGTGATACCTATGGCCAGCAGTTGTATAGCTGTGAGACGCTCTCCCAGAAATACCCAGGCAAGCAGGGTGCTAATCACCGGCACTAGACTCATCAACAGCATCGACAATCGTGGGCCGATCAGCACAAAAGCTTGGAACAAAAAGGCATCTCCCAGAACCAAACCGAGTATAGCAGACACCCCAAGCCAGAACCAACGTTGGGGATCAGCACCCACTGGCAGAGGTACGCCCAATATTAACCAGTGTGTAAACATGAGCAAGCCAATCGCCACAATCAGACGCGTGCGGTTGACGACCGCAGAACCCACCTGACGTCCAGCCAATGTAAAGAATGCAGAAGTAAAGGACCAGCAGACCGCTGTCCCCAACGCTGCCAGTTCACCGATAATAACGATCAATGCCGTGCCTCAATGGTAGAGTAGTTAGAGTCACATCATACTTCAAAAGAGGCATAATCTCGTAAGAGCGCAGCTGGATTGATCGGGTAAAGAGAGGGGTGCTTTTCTGTTTCACAACTACTCGTGATAGGAAATTCGCTTACGATTACAGGCGTAACGTCCTTGCACAGCTCGCATCTAAGCAAGATAGACAATGCGTTTTTATCCGACTATAGAACACTGTCGGAGTACGACCTGAAATTACTGGGCGATCTCAGGCGCTCGTTTTGAACGGATTTTCATATTGGAGTCAGAATGTTCTTCAAACATGTTTATGAACCAGGACTGGCACAAGCCAGTTACATGCTCGGCTGTCAGGCGACGGCTGAGGCCATCGTCATCGACCCCCGTCGTGATATCGATGTTTATCTGGAGATCGCCGAAACAGAGGGCCTGACCATCCGATCTGTGGCCGAGACACATATCCATGCCGACTTCCTCAGCGGCTCTCGCGAGCTGGCGGCAGCGACGGGCGCCGAGATGCTGCTTTCAGATGAAGGCGGCCCAGACTGGCAGTATCGATTCCCACACACAGGATTGCACGATGGTGATGAGTTTTGGGTCGGCAATCTCAAATTCGATATCTTGCATACGCCCGGCCACACGCCTGAGCATATCAGTTTCCTGCTCACAGATACAGCGGCGGGAGAGTATCCTGTGATGCTCTTCAGCGGAGATTTCCTCTTTGTGGGTGATATCGGTAGGCCCGACCTGCTGGAGGAAGCGGCCGGCCTGCTAAACACCAAAGAACCGGGCGCGCGCCAGATGTTCCAATCGCTCAAGCGCTTCACAGCCCTGCCCGATTATGTGCAAGTCTGGCCCGGCCATGGCGCCGGTTCTGCTTGCGGCAAAGCTCTGGGCGCCGTACCCAGCAGCACGGTCGGCTACGAACGTCTGCTCAACTGGGCATTTCAAATCGAAGATGAAGCCCTGTTTGTGCAGCAGTTACTAGCGGGACAACCTGAACCCCCCACCTATTTTGCCATGATGAAAAAGTTGAATAAACAGGGGCCTGAAATAGTAGATCGCATCCCCCACCCTGCTCGCCTGTCGCTCACCCGTTTCCAAAAGCTGCTACAAGATGGCGTGAGATTGGTTGACACTCGTGATAAATTTGCCTTTGCCGGCGGCCACATCCCCGGCAGCCTCAATATCCAAGACAATGGCGATTTCAGCACCTGGGCGGGGTGGATGCTCGACTATAAGGAACCGTTTATGCTTGTTGCAGGAGAAGGGCGCATCGAGGATCTCACCAAGGCCTTGATTCGCATCGGCCTGGATAACGTAAGCGGTTACATTCCCGACCTCACCAACTGGTCGATGGCCGGGCACGAACTGGAGATACTGGAACAGCTTTCGGCTCATGAGTTATTCGAACGCCTGGCCCAGGCTGAAGTATATGTCGTTGATGTTCGCAATCAAAGCGAATATGATGAATCTCATATCCCAGGCGCCATCAAGATTCAGGCTGGCCAACTTCCGGATCATATCGCCGATCTGCCCACCGGCAAACCTGTGGTCGTTCATTGCCTGGCGGGTGATCGTTCGAGTGTAGCCGCCAGTTATCTGCAGAGCGAGGGTCATAAGCATGTCATCAATCTCACCGGAGGTATACGCTGCTGGTGGGAGGCCGACTATCCACTGGAGCGAGCGCAGAAGCATGAGCAGGTAATCGCCTGAGGTCAATTACGTTCAACGTTTTCAGAGATTTTCAAGCCCAAAGTTGCATCTCTTATTAACTGCAAGTACCATGGGCTTTCAATCCCTTAAATGCGAAACGAACTCCAACAACAAGCGGATAATCAAAATAAAATGTCACCTACCCCTTCCAGCAACAACCCATCCAAGCAACTATTTCCCGACAAGGCCAAAGAGCATATTGATGCCGGCGCCTTGCTAATCGATGTGCGCGAGCCTGAAGAACACGCTCAGGCTCGTATCCGTGGCTCTGTGCTCATGCCCATGAGTGAGTTGCGACAGCGGCTGCGCGAGATCCCCAGGGATCGAGAGGTTATCTTCTACTGCCGGTCAGGAAATCGCAGCGGTCAGGTCGTCGAGTATCTCAGCGACCAGTTGGGCTACGAGAATGTAATTAATCTGGCCGGGGGCATCATCGCCTGGTATCGCCGGGATCTGCCGGTAGACACCAGCCCTGCACAAGCCACTTACCAGACCACACGTTATGAGGATATCGATGTGCTGGAGGCGAAGCGGCGCTTGAACAAAAACGGCGCCAAGTTAGTGGATGTACGTGAGGCCGTTGAATTTAGGGGAGGGCACCTGCCGGGCGCCGTCAATATCCCACTCAATACCATCCCCTCTCGCTTGGAGGACTTGCGCGGCACTCGACCTCTGCTACTTGTCTGCCAAACCGGTAACCGCAGTGCTATCGCCGCCGATTGGCTGATACAACAGGGGTTGGAAGGCGTCAGCAATATCGAAGGAGGCACGACCTCTTGGATACGGCATGGGTTGGCAGTTGAGCCCTAATACATCTGGGCGTAAATAGCTACACAATCTAAGTGCTCCAGGCGGGTCCGTGACCCGCCGAGTCACGGACTCGGCTAGAGCGGTTTATCTGTGCGCTTACTTACGCCGTACTGCACTACGTAGAGCTGTTGAACGATAACGCTTTTATGAAGCGAGCGAAGGTTTGCGGCTTACACCTTCACTCGCTTTTGTTTTTCACCTCGCTCAGGCGCTGTGCTACAATCCCCCCAATAGTGATCGCTCCCACCACCTCTCTTCCGCACGGGCCATGCAAAACCAAGATATCGCCGAAATCCTCGTCCCCGAAGATCAACTCACTGCCCGTATTCAGGAACTTGCGGATGAGATATCGCTGTCTTATAGTGAACAGCGCCCCCTGCTTATCGCCGTGCTCAAAGGCAGTATTGTGTTCATGGCCGATCTGATGCGGTCGTTGTCGGTTCCTCACGCCATCGATTTTATGGCGGTATCGAGCTATGGTGCGGCCACCGAAAGCTCGGGTGTGGTGCGTATCCTCAAGGACCTGGATGATCCCATTGCCGGCCAACACGTGCTCATCGTCGAGGATATCATCGATAGCGGCAACACCTTGCACTATCTGCGCGGCCTGTTGTTGGCCAGAAATCCGGCCAGCCTGCGCATTGTCAGTTTGTTAAGCAAACCCTCGCGACGCGAAGTGGCTGTACCTGTCGATTGGATCGGCTTCGAGATACCGGATAAATTTGTTGTGGGCTATGGGCTGGACTTCGACGAGCTTTACCGGGACCTGCCTTTTATTGGCGTGTTGAAGGAAGAACTGTACGCCGAAAACTAAATACGAGGAGATGTTACTCGTTGGCGAAAAGAGGCAGAGCGGGATCGCCGAGTAAAACAAAAGTATTAATGATATCGCGCTGTCCCGGCCGTTCTGGGTTCAGCTCTCGGAACGACGCCAGGAGGGCATCGCCCACGGTTGGGGTTGTGAACAGGTGGCGATCGAACAAGGCTTCGGCCATAACTTGCTGGTCGGTGGCAAAGGTCTGGCCGGTGGGGACAAGGGCCGCAACAGCGCCTTTATTAGCTGCCAGCAGCAAAGTCTCGCCCAATGACTCGGTCTGGGGATGGTGAAAAAAGCCACTCAAACAGGCCCAGACGACCACAAAGGGCAGCCGGCCCTGCTGCTCTAGTTCTGTGATATCCTGATTATTGAAAATCTCTTCCTGGGCCCAGATGTTGACAGCGCCATGCCCCATGTAGCTCACCAGACGCTGCCCATCGTTCAGGGCCCCCAAAAATTCATCACGGGTATCCTCTTCGCCCTCGCCGATCACCAGCTCGGTGGTTGCATAGTTTTCGGGGATAGTGGCGAGCATTTGCTCGTTAAAACTATGGAAGAAAGGATCGTCATCATCGGCCACGAAGAGCATATTCTGTAACCACTCACCTGTAGGTAGATCACGTTCGTAAGCCAGGATTTTGGACACCATGATCTCTAGATCTTCTGGCGTCTGTGCGGGCAGGCGCCCGATGGCAAAATCGGGCAAGCCATCAGCATCGATATCTGCGAGTGCGTTATCACTGGCCGCCTCGCCCATCTCCAGGGTATTGCGAAACAGGGTGGGTATGAGATTGGGGCTGGAGTCGCCGAGATAGTTGAGCGGATCGTAGCTGGCGTCTCCGGCCAGGAGTACGTAGCGGGGTGCGGGAGCGGGCCACTCTGCTGCGGCCCAGCGCAAGAAGTCGGTCAATGCTTCGGCGGAGGGCACGCCCTGATTAAAACGATCCCAGATCTGTTGCGTGGTCACCACCGCCGTACGTAGCCCCTGCGAGCGGCGATGGGCCAGCAGCGGCTCTACGGCTGATTGCAGATCGGCCGGCACAATGACAATGTAATCTGCCCCATCCGTTGGCTTTTCAAACGGTGGAAAAGCGGTAGTGATGGTAGGCCGTATGAAACCCTGCTCGGCGGCAGCAACATAGCGTTTAGCGTCCGCAGAAGATTCACTGAACCGCAAGTGATACGTCCCGGCATCCTCAGCGACGATGTAGCCTTCGAGTCGGGAAGGCTGCTGGGGATCGGTTACATCCCAGAGTTCGATATCGTCGCCAAGAAAGCCAGATAACTCGTAACTACTGCCTGCTCCCGAAAATGACAGGCGATCTTCTTCAGCATGTAATAAGCGATTGTAGGTCAGTTCCAACCAATCGAGATAAGTCAGCTCGGCCCGGGCGCCGGTATCGCCGGGCGCTTGTAGAAGAATTTGATTCTCACCTTCGACCAGCACACCCTGTGGCACATCCACTGTGAAGGTCTGCATTCCCATCCCATCCCACGTTAGATCCCCTATAGCTGTGCCATTGAACTCGACCACAAGATGGTGGTCAGGATCGGATGAGGATTGACTGGCAGACCATAGTTGCAGTACCAGCGTTGCCCGACCTCCGGCCAGAGCCGGTACAGCCACCGCAGTGCTGATCTCGCCTGGCGCCAAGATCCTGTCACCCAGCCAGGGTTCTGCGGAGGCGGCCTGGGTCAGGTACGTGCTATTGTACTCGCTGTGTAAAGTGTACGGGCCCTGCAATTCAACGCCCGCATCATCTGAGGTTACAGAGCGGGCCACGAGGCTACTTTCGTTTCCTTCGACTGTCTGGCGAAGGTGATAGACACTGTAGTCGGCAAAGCGTGAAGGCTCGACATGGCCATAAAAGCGCATGCTCTGATCCTTGCCATTGCCCACTAAGGCAAAGGGGATCGGCTGAGCACCCCAATTCAGTTCGATCTGCTCAGCCTCAAGAGCTGACAGATCCCAGCCCCACTCACTCAGATCGGCGTATGAAAGCTCATAGAAGCCGGATTCATCGATTCGTAACGCCAGATCCACTGCCTCTCCCCGCTGCGGCCGCCCACACGCGGCCAGTACTAGCAAAAGAGCAGCAGTTATACTGGCTTTTAGCCAAAATCGGCGCATCGGCGTTTCTAGAACGTGCCTCTTCGCCACATCACGAGCACGATAACACTGAGAACAATGGCCCCAACTAGGGCGGCGACGCCCAGGCCGAGTACCAGGATTCCGGTGTTGGTACTTGAATCTGCCGTTTCAGGAGTTGGTGAAGGAAACGTCCTGACTGTCTTGGTCGATTCTGGGGCTACTGGGGCTACGGCTACTTCTTCAGCGGTATCAGATATTGGAGTTAAGGTGGGTGTCAGGGTCTCGACCGATGTTCTCTCGGTGGCGGGCAAGGGTGTGGCTGTCTCGGGCAGCGGTGTAGATGCAACCTCGGCATCTGTTGTGGGCGTCAGCGGCCTTGGCGTTGGCGTGTCAATGGCCGAAGTCGCAGGCGAACGAGGTGTTGCCGTGGATGGGCGGGAGGTCGCGGTGGCTGGACGTGGACGTGCTGTGGCCGTTGGTTGTGGCGTCGTTGATTGCTGGGACGCAGCCGAAGGGGTCCATGTGGGGGTGGGAGAGAGAGTAGGCGCCGGTGTGGATGTAGCTACAGGCGTCTGGCCCGTTGTTGTGGTTGGGGTATTGGTGGGCACTATGGTCGGCACTGTGGTCGGCGTGTCGGTGGGGGTTGGCGTATCAGTTGGCGTGGCGGTGGCGGCGTTGGGATCCTCGCTCTGAACAGGTCCATGGAATATGCTCCTCTGATCGGCCTCAAGATCTTCCAGTTTATACCAATAGGTCACACCCGGTGTGATATCGTCGTCTACGAATGTATATGTATCACCACTTACGGTACTACCACGATTATCGACGTCATAGATTTCAAGATACGTGCCATTTTCCGACTCAGATCGAAGAAGAAAGAAGCCTATGGTACCAGATTCTGTGGCGGTCACCCAAGTCACTAAAACAGAGCTGTCTTGCTGCAATTCGGCCTTAAACTCTACTAGAGTCACGGCGGCTTGGGCATTGCGCGTGAGCGGCCAAAGTAATGTCAATGCAAAAGCAAATACCCAAATTGGTGAGAAAACGTGCCTGTAAAATCTCACAAGAATCACTTTAAGATGTTTGGTAAGTAATGCTGAATCGCAGCTTCAGGAATACGAAGTGCGGGGTCACCGTACAGCATCATAGTATCAGTGAGATAGCTGGGTCCACCTTTGTAATCGTAGTATGTTTGCTGTGCCTGCAAAAGTGCTTCACCTAGCTCTCGGATGCCATCCTCGAACATCGCTTCCATGAGAAACTCTCGAAACCGCTGCTGGTCATATGTGTTTCCCAGACCTGAAGGAGAAATCGCTGCTATAGATCCACCTCCAGCATACCGTTGCATCTCTTCGGCAATGGCGAAGTTCTCAGGGTCTGGGTGGGCGAAATAGCCATCTAAACAATTAAAAGTCATAATAAATGGGAGCTGCGATTGGTTATCAAGCGAGGCAATGTCCTCCAAAGTCCAAATAAGCTCATGTGTCCAGCGACTGGGGGCGCCATGACCGGTGTATTGCACCATCAAGGCGCCTCTGTTGATCCCATCAACAATGGCCTGTGTGGCAGCCTCGGCATCGGGCACCGTCTCGCCCAGATAGATTCGTTCAGGAATGAGGTCAGAGGGCAAATATCCTTCGATAATCGCATCACTAACTGCGGGAAAGTCACCTGAAAAATCAGGATTATCGGCGACGAACAAGGCTCGGCGCTGCCAAGATTTCCCTCGCATAGTATCCTCATAGTTGACGATTTTTGCAACCACTGTCTCGGCTTGTTGCAGTGTGTTGACCGAGAGTCGACCTACGGCCAGATCAGGCTTACGATCACCATCCAGATCACCATAGGCTGCGTCAGAAGGCACCTCTCCCTGAGCAGGATCCACCCATTTCAAGTAGGGTGGGATGTGATTGGGTTGGGGAGGATACAAGTCGGGATTGAATCCTTTGAAGTTCCAGTGACCATCGCCAACAAGTGTCAGGTATTTGGGCGGCAAACCAGACCATTCTGTTTGCGACCAAGACATCATCAAGGTTACGGCGTGAGGATTATAAATGCCATGGTTGAATTCATCTACGACATCTTGGAAATCAGCCACTACTGCACGCCGCCCCTTGCTCTCATGCCATGCAGCCAATTGCTCAGCGGCCGGTCGCAATTCGGACGAAGTGACGATTACAACATCGGCACCATTACTAGGATAGCGGAGGCCTGTAGGAGGCCGCAAGCGCAGGCTGCCAGGGCTCGAGATGGCCGAATCCGATTGTAACCAATAGCGATCACCTGGCTGATCGTCGGCCCGGAATTGTACTGCAATCGCGCCGTCGTCCACCGATTCAGTCATGCCGGTCAGTTGTCGAGGGGCATAGGGATCGCTGATATCAAGCACCAGCAAGGAGTTGGTTTCCCAGCCGCCAATGTCATACGAGTGTGAGCCGCTATCCTCGACCACAAAATCAATCTGCCCATTCCATGCTTTAAATAATCGTCGATAGTTTAACTCCCAGTAGTTGAAGTACACCCAGTCCTTACGCACACCGTCTACCGTAATCGAGCGCACCGACACCTTATTGACACCCTGGGTCAAAGTACCGGGGGGAACCGTCGTACTTATGTAGCTACGTGCGCCCACTCTCCCAAACCACGTTACATCTTCGAGTTCAATGCTGTTCATACTGATGATACTAACGTGTTCATTCTCTGCACGCGCATTCTGATCTATCCATAAAGTTGCCGGTGCATCCGTTACAGGATGTGGAACGGACTGTGCATAGTCTCGCACGACCTCGGTACTCGAAGTGGGTCGCAGTTCATCCCAAAACCAGGTATCTTTGGTCGGTGGATTGAGGGTATGCTGCGTGTACCAGTAGTTGGATTCTTCGGCATGGATGGTGGAGAGAAAGTCTGGGGGTGGGGTCAGATCACCCTGCGGAGTGGCATCGACGTCGGTGATTCGAGGCCCGGGCTCGTCGCCGATATCCAACCAGTAGACCCGTTCATCGGTGTATTTCTCTTCCATCTCGGTCCCGCGGAATTTTTCGCCGAAGAATAAGATCGCATCCTCCGCGTCGAATCGGCCATCCTCTTCACCCTCTACCAAAATGGCGACGGGCTGGCCGAGGCTGCTCATGGCAAAACTGCGCGGATCGACCGAGGCCGGATCGACACCTGCTGCTGAGAGATCGTCCGGTGTGATCTTGTATATGCTGTCCTTTACAATGCCGATCCTGAGGCGGGTGCTGTCAGCGGCGGTGGAGGTACTGGCAATGAAGGCCAACACTATAAGTAAAAACGTTGTAAGGGAAACGGCTAATCTGAAATGTCTATGCATTGCGTTATTATTATGCAAAATTGGGGTGTTGTCAATCAGCGGGATGTACGTCGTTTTTTGGATAGCGGCTTCTCTGTTTCAGAAGGATTGTAGTTCGGCCGTTTTTGACCACCAAATCTGGCGATCCGCCTAGCTACTCAACCATCTTCAAGGCGATAGATGAGATGAATTTGGCGCCGATGTGGCTGCCCTATCAGCTTGGGCCCTATCTGCCCCGGCCAAAGAAGTGGCCATTCTGGCTGTTGATGGTTGA
>PIVW01000441.1 GCA_003353825.1 Chloroflexota bacterium | reverse complement strand
GATGGTATCATCACCATTGCCAAACTCTCAGGTTTCAGGACAGAGTAGAGAGCCGGGTTTCTAGAACCCATTGGCTCTCTTTTTTGTTTGCCCGAGCCACAAACCACAAGCTGCAAGTCGCAAGCTGAAACCCTCAATTCTCAGGACTCCCTCGTGAACCAACTCCAACAGACAGCTCTATATAATCGCCATGTAGCAATGGACGGGCGCATGGTGCCCTTCGCCGGGTACGAACTACCGGTGCAATATCCAACAGGCCCGCTGGCCGAGCACCATGCTGTGCGCACGGCAGCCGGCTTATTCGATATCGACCACATGGGCCAATTTCGCCTTGTGGGTGCAGATGCCGAGATATTCTTGCAATATATCCAGCCCCGTGACGTCAGTCAGATGGCTGTATGGGAAGCCGAATACAGTTTTTTGTGCTACAGCGATGGCACGATCATCGATGACATCTTCATCTACCGTCTACCTGAGGAGTGGATGATCGTTGTCAATGCCGACAATAGGGAGAAAGACTTATTTTGGCTGGATACCCATATCGCCAACTTCGATTGTGACTTGATCGACATCTCCGATCCGACCTACATGTTGGCGCTGCAAGGACCCATGGCGCAGACCATATTGCAGAAACTGACCGATCTCGATCTCGATCAGGTGGGATTTCACACCGCTGCCCGAGGTGAAGTGGCCGGGATAGAAACCCTGATCGGGGCTACAGGTTACACAGGTGAGTACGGTTATGAACTGTTCTTTCCCGAAGTGAAGGCTGTCACTATATGGGAAATGTTGTTGGACGCGGGAAGGGAGCAAGGACTGATGGCCTGCGGGCTTGCAGCCAGAGACTCCCTACGCTTCGAGGCCTGCTTGCCGCTCTACGGCCACGAGATCACGGCGGAAGTAGAACCCATTGGTTCGCGCCTGGGTTGGGTCTGCAGCTGGGATAAAGGCCCCTGGATAGGCCGAGAAGCTGTCCTGAAGAATAAACTTGAAAAGAACACACCGCTGCTGGTCGGCCTCGAAATGATTGATCGTGGCGTAGCGCGTGAGCATTATCAGGTGGCAGCGGGAGATGAGATCGTCGGTTGGGTTACCACCGGCATGAAATCCCCCACCCTCGATTCCTTTCTGGCCATGGCTTACGTCCCCCGCCCTCATAATCGTCTGGGCACTGAACTGGCCGTGATCATCCGCAACAAACCAAAAAAAGTGAAAGTGGTAAGTCGCCCCTTCTACACACCTGCCTACCGGCGCTGAACACGCAAAGGCACGATCGAGTAGACAAGAAGTAAGTAGACAAAGGCCAATTAGACAAGGATTAAGTAGACAAGTTGCAGTTTGGTTGAGCCCCAAGCTACAAGCCTCAATTCGCAATCCCAAATTCGCAATCCCGAATTCGCAATCCCCACCCTCTCACCACAGGAGCAATATAATGGCATACGCTTTTGATGCAGATGCACGTTACACAACTAACGACGAATGGGTACGCCCAGAGGATGACCTGATCGTGTGCGGTATCACGGACTACGCCCAAGACCAATTATCAGATATCGTCTTTGTCGAACTCCCTGAAGTCGGCGCCACTGTCAGCGCCGGCGACGCCATCGCCGTAGTCGAGTCGGTCAAGGCTGCTGCCGATATATTTGCGGCCATCTCCGGTGAAATCGTCGCCATCAACGAAGCGTTGGAAGACACGCCCGAACAAGTCAATGACGATCCTTTTGGTGAAGCCTGGTTCTTCAAAATCGCTCCCAGCGATCTGAGTGAATGGGAGGGTCTGATAGACACGGAGGCTTATCAGGCCCTCGTGGAAAGCAAGGAGGAATAGTATGCGCTTTATACCTCACACCGACGCAGAACGTACGAGGATGATGGCGGCTATCGGAATAAAATCAATCGACGAACTATTTGTCGATATCCCCGAACAGTATCGATATCCCGACCTGCAACTCCCCGACCCTCTAACCGAAATGGAGGTCGTGCGCGAGTTGGAAGAGATCGCCGCTGAAAACGCCCATCTCGGGCGCTTTGCCAACTTCCTGGGGGCGGGCGCCTACCGCCATTTCATTCCTTCGCTGGTCGATACCGTGATCAGCCGCAGCGAATTTTATACCGCTTACACGCCTTATCAGCCGGAGATCAGCCAGGGCACCTTGCAGGCGACCTTTGAATATCAAAGCATGATCACAGCCCTGACCGGCATGGATGTCGCCAATGCTTCGCACTACGACGGCGCTACGGCCGTGGCTGAGGCCGCGATCATGGCCATCAACGTGCATCGCCTCAAGCGCAAAAAAATCATCGTTTCGCCAACATTGCACCCGATGAGCCGTGAAGTATTGCGAACTTATACCCAGGGCATGGGTCTCAGCATCGTCGGGGACGAGGAACGCAATAACGATTTTCATGCTCTTCTCGGCCAATGCGACAAAGACACCTCGCTGGTCATCGTACAGAATCCCGATTTTCTGGGACAGTTGCACAGCGTAGAGGAGATGCAAGACCTGGCCGATGCCGTTCACGCTCAGGGTGCATTGCTTTGCGTGGCGACTGATCCCATTGCCTTGGGGTTATTTACACCCCCAGGCGATTGTGGGGCCGACATCGTCACCGCCGAAGGGCAATGCCTGGGAAACAGTCTCAGTTTTGGCGGACCTTATCTCGGCATTTTCGCTTTTGGCAGTAAATTGGTGCGCAAGAGTTCGGGCCGGCTAGTCGGGGAAACCGTCGATTCGGCAGGATCCTGTGGCTACGTGCTCACCCTGAACACCCGAGAGCAACACATCCGCCGTGGGAAGGCGACGAGCAATATTTGCACCAATCAAGGGTTGAATGCCGTGGCCGCCGCCGCCTATCTTTCTACCATGGGCAAGAACGGTCTCCGCAAAGTGGCAGAGTTGTGCTGGCACAAGGCTCACTACGCCGCTTCAAGTATCGCAGAATTACATGGTTTCGACCTGTTGGACGAGCGGCCATTCTTTAAGGAATTTGTGGTTCGCTGTCCCCGTCCGGTCGAGGAAATCAACCAGTTCTTGTTGGAGGAATACGGTATCATCGGCGGCTACGATCTCAGCTCCGATTATCCCTATCTGGGCAACGTTATGCTGCTGTGCGTGACTGAAATGAACACCCGGGCAGAGATCGAAGATCTGGTGGATGCCTTACGCGAAGTGACTGAAGAGATCATCCCCCTGGAGGTGTCGCTGTGAGCGAAGCTTTTATTTACGAACTGAGTGCGCCTGGGCGTATCGGCGTAGAGATGCCGGCGCCTGATGTCCCCGAAACGGCCATACCTGAAACCTATTTGCGTGCAGAACTGCCCCTGCCCGAGATCAGTGAGAACGAGGTTGTGCGGCATTATGTGCGTTTGAGCCAGCAGAATTACGCCGTAGATATAGGTTTTTATCCGCTGGGATCCTGCACCATGAAATACAATCCCAAGGTCAACGAACGCATGGCGCGCCTGCCCGGCTATGCCGACATCCATCCCTTACAAGATCCCCTCATCGTGCAGGGCGCTATGCAAGTGATGTATGACATGCAAGAGATGCTGGCTGAGATCGCCGGGTTCGACGCTGTCAGCTTGCAACCTGCTGCCGGCGCCCACGGCGAGCTGACCGGCGTGCTGATTATGCGCGCAGTCCAGTGCCACCGTGGCCAGAGTCATCGTAACAAAGTGTTGGTGCCCGACTCAGCCCATGGCACCAACCCCGCCACCACGACGATGAGCGGTCTCAAGGTCGTGGAGATCTCCAGCGGCGCGGATGGCAATGTCGACATGGAAGCGCTCAAGGCTGAGGTCGACGACGACTTGGTGGGATTGATGATTACTAACCCCAGCACCTTGGGTCTATTCGAGCAGAATATCGTCGAGATCTGTGACCTGGTGCATGAAGCGGGGGGCCTGGTTTATGGCGACGGCGCCAACCTCAACGCCATCATGGGCATCACCCGTCCAGGCGACCTTGGTATCGATGTCTTGCATTTCAATCTGCATAAGACCTTCAGCACACCGCATGGCGGCGGTGGTCCCGGATCTGGCCCGGTGGGTGTGGTAGCCGAACTGGCGCCTTTCTTGCCAGGACCGCTGGTCGGGACAGATGTAGAGGGCGCCTTCGTCTGGCAATGGCCCGAACACAGCATTGGCAGGGTACGCAGTTTCCATGGTAATTTCGGTGTGATTATCCGAGCGTATACCTACATTCGCATGCATGGCGCCGAGGGTTTGCGTCAGATCAGCGAAGATGCTGTGCTCAACGCCAACTACATCCAGGCACGGCTGGCCGAAATGGGCGACTATCCTGTTTCTCATGGCAATCGCTACTGCATGCATGAAGTCATCATTCAGGGAAAACTCGAAGGCGCAGAAGACATCCATACGTTGGATATCGCCAAACGCCTGATCGATTACGGATTCCATCCCCCTACGATCTACTTCCCCCTGATCGTGCCAGAAGCGATGATGATCGAGCCGACCGAGACCGAGTCTATCGAGACACTGGATTCGTTTGTTGACGCGCTCTTCGACATTGCTGGCGAAGCGCGCAATGAACCGGAGTTACTGCACACGGCGCCGCACAAAGCGCCAATCGGACGGTTGGATGAAGTTCAAGCAGCCAGAAAACCGGTGCTGGCTCGCAGCCCTTGACGATCAGACACTGTTTTACGATAGTTGTACAGGCCTAACAGTCCGGGTGGCATCTGACCACCCGGACTTTCACGTTCATAGGGCACTGGGGTCGTTGAATGGGATTTGGTGAGACAAACAAATAGACATAATATTTCTCAAGATTACATCAAGCATATTCAGGAGGAAAGGAAATGTCTTTAACTACAATCCGCTGTCCC
>PIVW01001060.1 GCA_003353825.1 Chloroflexota bacterium | reverse complement strand
CCCGCCGCGTGTGGTAGGAGCAGACCTGTCATGAATCATCCGTTCAGGTTTAGTCGGAAAACCCCCATGTAGGAGGAACGACGTTGTTATCTAATCATGCTTGGTTTTTCTAGTCTGTGAAGTTTCAGCCGGTCGATCTTTCTTGGATCGCTGGATCCGTTCTGAATCTGTAATAAATGTGTAATGTTTCTGTCATTACCTGTGTCTTGTGCTTGTTTCATCTTGTGCAGTATCATCAGGCCCCGTGGATCAAAAGATCCGCGAACCATTCAGAAAATATATGATTTCATCATAAAACACCTGTACCGCCACAACAGCCGCACACAGCGGTGTTGTGCGATACTCCTCGATTCCTCAACATTGTTATGTCATGTTCGGCTGTCCTAATTTCTCGTCATTCGTTTGCTTACAATCAAAGACTCTATGAGTCCTCTAACCGCGCTGCTCGCATTATGTACAAAGGATGATAAGTGTGAGAATCAACAATCCATGTGTCAAAAAAAATACCCGCCACCACGTGACCTAGTCCTTTTCTAAAGCCTCCTTGATGTAACGTCTGTTTCTAAAATGAGGCCCAACACTCAGCGGTCTGGGCCTCTCCTCGCGTCATCCTTGTGATCCAACGCGTGAAGCTCACGGATGAGCGAGCGTGACGTTCCCGTTCGTCTCGCCCGGCTACGTTCCGTGAATGAATTAATCTGTGCTTTTACCAACATGTCTTCCGTCTGCCATTCCTCCAGCCGTAGCCAGAGAAACGGATGGCCGGACGTGCCGTGGATTCGGTGCATGTCTTCGTCAACCGTCTCGCTCGCGCCCGTGCTCTATTTGCCAAAGTCGTCGAGTCGAGCATGGTCTCGTACGCATGAGCTCAAATCCGTCGGTCGTGTCCGTAGAAACCTACGAGAGAGCAGCACCCGGGGAAAAGGGACTTGCGGTAGGTTGCCATCTCACGGCAAAACGGAGAACGGTGTGCCAAACCAGCTTGGTAGCGATGTCCCTCGCATCGTACACGGCCGGCGCCTCCTCCCGATAGCACGGTGGCGGTTGGCAGTGGCCGCCATCGCCGGAACCTCAGAGGGTCGCCCACTCCGGGGCGCCCCCATATTAGTTGCCCCGAAGGACGAAGAGTGGGGGCCGCCTGAGGATATATGTTCCCTCGGCCCACGTGGGCAGCCTGAGGATACATGTTACCTCGGG
>PIVW01001059.1 GCA_003353825.1 Chloroflexota bacterium | reverse complement strand
ATCGTTGTTCCCATCCCATGCCATCACTTCAGTGGAGCCGGGTTCAATGGGGCTGGTGCTAACCAGCTTTCCATCTGAGGTGACAACACCGTTATTGAACGCACTAAACGGAACGCTTTGCATGGCGACTTGGATGTAATCGCCTGGAGTCATCTTCATCAGCACTCCTTCAAACGATGTCTGGAATGAGATCGTGTGCGTTGGGATCCTGCGCATCCTGATGATGAACTTCGCTGCATCAATGGCGTGGTCCCGGTTAGTAGCGAAATCGCTCATGTCCAGGCTTTCGCGCTCTACGTCATCCGATGCGCTGGCTTCTCTGACCAGCACTTCACGAACAGTGGGGAAGATGCCAGGGTTTGATAGGTCTGTTGATGCCCGTTCTTCGCGATACCTGACGCTGACCTGAATTGGGGCGCGGTCTTCCTGCTCTAGGTACTGCAGCTTGAAGGAGTTCTCGACAATATTTCCAGCCGTAAATAGTCCAACGATCGTGACCGGCTCATTCAGATTCCCGCCGCTATGAGGCATCGCAGGTTTTAGGAAATACTGCCCGTTGCACTCACCAAAGATCAGCAGGTGAGCGGCTGCCATATCAGCGCACCACTGCCTCAGGTTCACTTGATCAGCAACCGCCCCATCAAAGAAATAATTACGGGCATGACACCAGTCCGCCGAATCTTTGAATGACGCCAAGTCAATCAGACCGTCTGTAATCAGATCGCCTTTGCCATAGGTCTTATTGGTCATCAGATCCCAGGCAATATCAGGAAGCAAGTGGGTTGCCCCCACTGTGTTGCCATCCCTCAACCTGCGGCAGGTCTTACCTCCTGTGACGTAGCAACTGAACTGGCTGAATTGCTGCCACTCAACCGAGCTAGAAATATTGAGCCCTAATAGCGCCAGATCGTTGTAAACAGGCAGCGTGTTGTTAGGGACTATCTCATTCATATATGTGATCTCATGCTCGGGTGACTGTGCAGTTGAATTGATCTCCTCGTAAATGAAACTTTCTGCCAGCTTCCCCCAGGTATCAATTAGCGAATAATTGCCGTTGGGATAGTTGACATCGTTGGTGTTATACCCCAAGTCGCTTAGGTTCTTATCCCTCTGTCCCGCTGTAATCGAGAATTGATACGGCATGTTTCCATCTCTCCGGTTGCCTAGCAAGTAGCCCGATATTGAAACAGTGACACCT
>PIVW01000038.1 GCA_003353825.1 Chloroflexota bacterium | reverse complement strand
ATTTCGCGTGATACGGATTTCTCCCACACTATATCTAGGCGCTTGACACAACCAGCCACTAGGTGTGGGGGAATCATCAACGGAAATTCGTGATCGTCACGCGAAGTCCCAAAGAGCCTTAATTATTTGACTGATGCTTTTCCAGAAGTAGCCTTTGCGGGTTAGTCTGCTCCCAACTCGTTTAGGACACACCCATATGTTTTTTAGTGGATTTTTATCGTGGACAGGTGTATCAGGTGCTGGTCGTCGATCGTGGTCATGGACGCAAGGGTGTCGGGATCATAGACAGTGGCCTCCAACTTGTATTGATTCTGGCGCATCTCCGAGGGTAAATCAAACTCGAAACGTATATCGCCCGTCAGTTCTCTGTCGCGCTGAAGCAGTGTCTTGCCCTTGAGATCGCTGATACGTAGTGATATCTTCAGCGAGCCATCAGTCTGTCCCTCGGCCGTCGCTTGCACAACGAATGTCGTACCAGCCTCGGCTGCCGGTGGATGCCTAAGTGATGTCAAACGAACCACGCACCAGTCGGCCTGGCCGATTTCTGGCGCTACGGCCGTATCAATGTGGATGTCTGTTACAGCAACAACCGAATCATAGGTTGTCGACTCGAGGGTATCAAGAGTCAAGGCTTTATGCAGAGGGCTGGCCTCCAATACGCTTACCACGAAACGATAAACACCCGCGGGTGTAGCTGGTGGAACATCAAGTACTTGCAGGTTGGGCCGGATCTGATAGGCAGGCCAGAAACTACCCCAATCGTTGTCCAAAAACTCTGACAGAGTGCTGTCATTCCGGGCCACTTCCTTGTCGTCATCTCCGATAAGTTGAGAGCGGACGATGTAGTCACCCTGTCTGTCTTGTAGGCTCTTAAAAAACAGAATAATCGTGGGCGCTTTACCTGCCAGAATTCGTTGATCGTTGATCTGGTAGGCGCTAAGTTGAATGGTTTCGTCAAAAATGATAGCTGGGATGCGATGCATCCTAGTGAAGTCTGGTGGTTCGAGGTCGCGAACATCATAGATTCTCACATAGTCGAGTCCCGCCACATCCACAGTCTTTATCGGTTGCAGTGTTTGAAAGAATTGGAGAGTCTCATAACTGGGAAGGTCGCGTTGTCTTTGGTTGATGTGCAGCAGGGTGTAGTCGGCGTCGAACCAAAAGGCGGGGTCGTCAAACTCAAGGGGGGGTTGCCATCCCTTGCTGAGAAAAGAGACGGGTCCCCTGCCAAACCAGGCCACCACGCGTGCTGTCTCCTCGTCAGGTTGTTGATTGATCCATTGCGCTGCCTGGTCGTAGCCATCTGTCCAACCCAAGGTGATCAGGCGTTCGGCCGTACGATTGCCCCCCAACAAAGGATTATCATAAGTTACGTAGTCGGGATAGTGCCGGAAGAACGGCATGACATGCAACAGGAATACGATGCCCACCGTCATGAGGATGGCAATTCGCTCATCGCTGGCAGCGTCCGCCGGTGGTTTTCGCAAGATGTATATCAGATTTTGTATCAGTCCAGGCCAGCACGGCGATGGTAGACGTGGCAGGCATCGCCGGTAAGATGTAGCGAAGCGATCGAATTTCTGACCACCCATGGACATGCCCACACCATAGACAAAGCCACCGAGCAGCAGGGCTACGGTTACCTTTCTGCACAGGGAACTGTTAAATAGCCAGGCGCGACGCCAAAAAGTAGGGCATCCAGGCAACGGCGAAAACCACCAAAGCCGCAAGGGTAGAGCTAAAGAGCTTGCGGAGCGGGAAGAAAAGCAGAGTGAGTACCAGGGCGATGGTAAGCGCGACCATACGCCGCCCCGCTGCCAGGAGTTCGAGGGGCGTATGCGATATGTGATCCTCAAGCCAGGATTCAAAACTATCGTTCGCCCAGTCAAATTGCCCCGGCGCTGCTGTGGTGTACTCCGGAAAGTGTTGCAGGATTCCTAGTGACCCTAACCACATAATCGGCACACCAGGATGCTCCCGTTGGTAAGTGTTTCCGAGATCGCCGTGGGTTATGGCCTGAATGAAGTTGGCGGAACGTGTGAGCCAAAGCGGCTCGTCGATCGTGACCGAACGATCCAGCTCGATGGCGCGTGGTATCCAGGCCATCAGAAACAGGAGAACTAAAATCAGTGTGGTCGGTAACGTTCGAGAGTGCGACATCAGTTAGAGGGTGAGTTTTTGCCCCTACCGAGATCATGATTCGCAAGATATGGTTGCGGATCAATGGCAGGTATGGGTACGCGCTCGAAGTGTTGGGGATGGCTGGAGCCTTGAGGGGTATCCCAAGGGATCGTGGCATCTAGCCCCATTTTGTCGGTTCGTGATTTTTGGCCAGACGTATGCAGAGCAGATGGATCCAGCGAACTGGACGGCTGATCTCGCAATATGTAGCCATCCTTTCCGGCCTGAAATCGTGTAGCAATGGCCCACTCGACTTGGGAGGGAGCAAAAATATCGATGTCCTTATCCACAATGACCACATGTTTTAGTGAGGGGTGGCCTTCGTAAGCAGCGTAGATCGCCTTTTTGCCGTCATCAGGATGTTGCTTATCGATCTGTACAATAGCATGCAGCCACGATGTCCCGCCAGGCGTGATATTGACGTTCAGACAGGCCACGACATTATTTATGGCGGCGTATATACTCGGTTCTTTGGGCATGCCCATGAGCAGTTTGTGTTCCAAGTGGCCTGGCAGCAAGGCATGATAGAGTGCATCCTGGCGATGGCTAATGCAGGCGATCTCTATGACCGGTTGCATCCGCACGATGTCGATGGTTTCAGTCAGGTCTACGAAGGGCCCCTCAGGCACGAGTTCATGGCTGATGCGGCCTTCCAACACGAATTCAGAGTCCGCTGGTACCAGCAGATCGTTGGTAATGCACTGCACCAGTGGTGTCGGCTGTAGGGCATGGGCGATATCGAGTTCGCTGATGCCCGGTTTGGGGGCCAGGCTTGCTGCCAGCAGGACGTGTAAAGGCAGGCCAATGCAGATCGAGACCGGTAATCCCTCTGGGCTTTTCTGCCAGGCCGTGTGTGTCCCGCGGCGCTCGACCAGCCGGGCGGCACAACGGTGCGCGTCCAATCGCAACAATCGATGATAGGATGCGTTCAAGCCGGTGTCGGGATCTCGGATGATGGCGACAGCGGCAGTGGCGTAGTGTCCGGCGTCATCAGGCCAATGTTTGAGAAACGGGAGTGAGAGGAGATCACCAGGATGTTCAATAACCTCCCGGCAGATACCAGAATCATGGATCGGCGCCTTCTGTGGATGACGGAAGGCATCGGCCAGTCTAAAGGATATCTGGCCCGGTTCACAAGCCAAGGCGAGGGCGAAGTATTTCCGATCGGATGCCAAACCGGACAATACCCGATAGTCACTGCCTATAATATTGTTGAAAAGCACCGGCCATCCATCCAAAGCATATATCACCGCGGCCATCTCTAAGACAGGATCCACCGCTTTGTCGATAATTTTAAGCCAGCCTCGCTCGGCTGCTCGCTCGAGGAATTGGTGGTTATTCATGGTTTAGCTGTTCCGATAAGTGCCAATACGTTGGGTAACAGGGCAGAGGTGGTCGACATAGCTTCGTTAGCATGGATGCCGGCATTGCCCTGCCAGTCACCAAAATAACCACCTGCTTCTTGCAGAATAGGTGGGAAGGGGCCACAATCCCAGACGTTCATGATGGGATCCAACATCAGTTCGGCCCGGCCGGTGGCCACGAGGGCATGGCCATAGGCGTCGCCCCAGCCCGTCCGGTAGTAGGTGGCCCTGGCAATGCGCTCCCAGGCGCCGGCGCGCCCAAAAGCCTCGAAATTGGCGACATCGGTAAAAGTGACGACCGCACGGCTTAGATCAGTCTGCGCGGAAACGTGGGCGCGGCGGCCGTTCCACCAGCAGCCCAGCCCTGTGGCCGCCGCCACCATTTCATCCAGTGCCGGGAAATAGGCGGCTCCCACCTCGACCTGCCCCTCGATCTCGAGCCCGATAAGGACAGCATAGAGTGGCACGCCACGTATGAAGGATTTTGTGCCATCGATGGGGTCGATGAACCAACGGTGGCTGGTATCACTGCCATCGTTTTCTCCATACTCTTCACCGACAATGGCATGGTGTGGATAGGTCGATTCGATGCGTTGGCGAATCAACTGTTCGGCGCTGCGGTCGGCGATCGTCACAGGGGTATCATCCCCTTTGAATTCGGGACGCACATCTGCTTGAAAATAGCCAAGCGTAAGTTTTCCGGCCAGGTAAGCGGTTTGCACGGCGAATTCGTAATAGGGTTGCAATGATTCGGGCATGGTCAGTCCTCGGCGATTTCTGTATCAGTCTTCAGCGTGAAGGGTTGTAGCCAGTACTGCTTTGGCGCCAGCTTTCGCCAGTGCGTTGGCAACGCTCGCTTGATCAGGATGTTCCACCAAGGCGATCATATTCCCGCCGCGACCACCGCCACTGAGTTTGGCTCCCAGGGCGCCGCTGCTGCGAGCGGCAGTGATCAGGCCCTCCAATTCTGAGGAAGAAACATCCAGTTTGGTTAAAGCCTTCTGATTTTCATCCATGAGTCTGCCCAGGGCAAGTATATTTCCGGCCTCGATCTCCCGGCGGGCGCTGTGAACCAGTTCGCCAATGCTGTCAAAATCGATTTCATAGGCAGTGCGATCAGCTTGCCAACCTTTCCGCACAGTGGCGACGGTGACACGGGTAGGGCTGGAAACACCTGAGTCGGCGATCAACAAGTGCAAGGGAGCCCCCACATTGAAGGGTTCAGGGGGCCGTCCTCGCACAAACCATAGCGGTTGTCCGTAGACGACTACCATGTTGTCGATACCGCTGGGTGTGCCATGGTGCAGCTTTTCGACCTCGTAGACGAGTTCGGACAGACGCGTAAGGGAGAGCGTGGCCCCAAATGCATGTAGCATCGCTCTGATGATAGCGGCGGCAATGGCGGCGCCACTACCAAGGCCTGAGGCGATGGGTATGTCTGAATGTACGACGATACGCCAGGGGGGCAAAGGTTCGCCCAGCTCGCTGCAGACCAGTCTCACACTACAAGCAAATGGATCGTCCTGATCGGCAGCGGCAACGTCGATGGTTCGATTTAGATCGGTGGCTTCGATCAGGCAGTGTTGGTCGCGGTACACCATGGCGTGGGCCAGCAACTGTGGAAGGGGAGCGGCAATGGCCGGTTTGCCGTAGACAACGGCATGCTCGCCAAATAATATGATCTTGCCAGGAGCGTGGCCGCTGCCAAGAGGAACGAAGGAACTCATGCCACAAGTATAGCACCACCGGGCGTTCACGCCACAGGATTGTGAGGATTTGGGAGACCCATAGACCGGTAGGCCAGTAGATCGGGAGACCGGGGACATGGCAAACATGGGGGCGCTATCTTCCCGGTTTTCCGGTTTTGTGGTTTCCCGATCTACGATATGGGGTAGAATTCGTTAAGGAATGTGCATTTACTTTGATTCTGGATGATGTCGGAAGTGGGTTACCTATGACGGCGTATGCTAAACTTGTGGTGCAGAATCGCTACTATGCAGCCAATATAAAAATGGCTCTTTCGGAATTGGCGTGGCTCCTGACACGCAACACCCAACACGCGTTCTTCCAGGACCACACGAAACCCTGAGAACCATAAAAATCTAACTGGTAAATCGTCGCCGATTTGCTGTGAACCATGGAGGTTTGAATGAAAGCGTTACTCGACAATTTGGGCATACAGGCTGTTAACCCCGGAGCTTGCGTGGGGCCGGAGGGTTGGACTACAGACAAGGGTGGGCGGGAACTGATCTCTTTCAATCCCACTACCAACGAGCCAATTGCAAGCGTCATCCAGGCTACACCGGCAGTCTATGAGAAGGTGGTTGGGGCAGCGCAGGAAGCGTTCAAGATTTGGCGGAAGGTTCCTGCTCCGAAACGGGGTGAGGTGATTCGAGATCTGGGCAATGCCTTGCGCCATAAAAAAGAACCACTAGGTGATCTCGTAACCCTGGAGATGGGCAAAATCCGGGCGGAAGGACATGGCGAGGTCCAGGAGATGATCGACATCGCCGATTTTGCGGTAGGGCTTTCGCGCCAGCTTTACGGTTTGAGCATGCACTCAGAGCGCCCACAACACCGTATGTACGAGCAGTGGCACCCTCTGGGACCTGTGGGACTGATTACCTCTTTTAATTTCCCCGTGGCTGTTTGGGCCTGGAACTCGACCATTGCCGCTGTAGCCGGTGACACAGTTGTGTGGAAGCCTTCCTCCAGCACGCCTCTTACCGCCATCGCCGTGCAACGCATCGCCAATCAGGTCATGGCCGATCACGATCTCTCTGGGATATTTACATTGGTGATCGGGTCGGGCCGTGATGTCGGCGAGATGTTGCTAAATGACACACGTATCCCCCTTGTTTCTTTTACCGGATCTACCAAGATCGGAAGGCATGTCTCTGCAAGCGTTGCCCACCGTTTTGGCCGTTCGATTCTGGAACTGGGTGGAAACAACGCCATTATCGTAACTGCGAATGCCGATCTTGACATGGCAACACGAGCAATTTTATTCGGCGCAGTGGGTACGGCCGGCCAGCGTTGTACCAGTACTCGGCGCATCATCATGCATACGGATATCGCCGATGATCTCAGGCAGCGTCTTACCCACGCTTACCAACAGGTACGCCTTGGCGATCCTCTGGCCGATGTGACCTTGATGGGGCCCCTGGTAGATGGTGATGCGGTGGAGACAATGTTCAATGCCTTGCAAGAAGCGAAGGATCAGGGAGGAGAAGTCATATTTGGTGGCGGGATGGCTTCTGAACTCGGGCCGAATTTCGTGCAACCGACCCTGGTGAATATGCCCGGTCAGCGTGATATCGTCAAGGAAGAGACCTTTGCTCCGCTCCTCTACTTACTCGAATACCAGGATCTAGATGAAGCCATAGCTATACACAATGATGTCCCTCAAGGGCTCTCCAGCGCCATCTTTACAGATAGCATGCGCGAGATGGAGCACTTCCTGGCTTGTACCGGCTCCGATTGCGGCATCGCCAATGTCAATATCGGTACCTCCGGTGCGGAGATCGGGGGGGCTTTTGGTGGAGAGAAGGAGACGGGCGGCGGTCGAGAATCTGGGTCGGATGCCTGGAAAGCCTATATGCGGCGCCAGACAAATACCATTAACTTCTCTACTGAACTCCCTCTTGCTCAGGGTATCACTTTTGGCGAATAGCCCTTTGTCTTTGGATCGATATAACAAAAACGCCGGCCCCAACTGCGGGGCCGGCGCTTCTTCTGTGGCTAAGTTTAGGTCTTAACGGCCAATGTGTCGATAACCGTAAATGCTATCTTCTGCAGGCGCAGGTGTGGCTGTGGATTCAGGCGGATGGGTGGGTGGCGCCTGGATACTTAATCTGAAAACTTGAATACGGAGACTGCTAATCGGCTAGTTCATCGTGGCGCAAGTAGCTATACGGTTCGTAGTAGACTATTCATCACCGTGACAGGCGCACAAAAGCACTAAAGCGTTTACTACAAACTGGCTGTATCTTCTCAATAACTTGGGGGAACTAACCCGTCCACGAAGGTGGACGTTCGGCGTAGGTTCGTAGAACCCCGCCCCCAGAGCCCGAATTCATTCGGCGAATGCCCCGGAATATCGAGAAGATACAACTGGCTTTCTGTAACTCAGCAGACTCGAAAGCCGGGAAAACGGGATGAAAGCGCCTGGTTTACAGGTTTACCTGTTGCCTTGGCTAGATGATGTCATTTACCTCGTTAACCAGACCACCAGGTCGTGTTGCATAGGCTGCCGGAGGTGTCAGATCCATGTGGCTGGCTTTACAAGCATGCCGCCCACCTGTATCTACAATACACACCACAGCTTCTTTGTTGGGATCGTAGTCTTCGATCAGGCTGATCTCATCTGGATGCAGTTGCGCATCAAGCGACTGGTAGAGCATCAAGGGGTCGGGTGAAGTCGATTTCGTGCGAGTTGTGTCGACACGTACCAATCCGCGACCGACATTAAGATAGCCCGACCAGGCGATGACGGCGATATCGGACCATGATTCTTCAATTACGCAACAATGACAATCGGTCACAATCATGTGATTACCTCTCTGACGTTGAGATGGCGGGATCAGCCTGCGGACAAGCCCTCCCTGACAAACGACGCTGCCTGCTTCCGCCATAATGCATCAAAAACTCGTATATGACAATGATAAAGATCATGTTGAACAGTCTATTTCTGTGATCGCTATATATGATGGCTCTTGCGGAATCTGCGTGGCCCCTACTAGAAAGGCGTGGTTCGTTAGCACAAACATCACGCAACACGCAATACAGAACACGTGTTCTTCTCGGGCCACACGAAATCCTGTTGAACCTGGATGATAACCTGTGTCCAGGTCATCTATGCTACAATGCCATACTTACTATGGGCATTTATCCTAAACATCTCGGAGCTTTTTAATGTCAGACATACCTGCTTCACAGCAGACGGTTTTGTACGGAAGGTTTACCTGCCCGATGGTTCCATCAGTGCGGAGTACGCTGGAGCGAGCGGGCGTTCACTACCAGTATGTCAATATCTCTACAGATGCTGAGGCCCGAGCACGCCTTAAAGAGATCAACAATGGCTACGAAAGTGTGCCAACCCTTGAGTTTTCTGATGGCAGCACTCTGACCGAACCGAGCGTGCTCGAACTTGTGACCAAGCTGGAATCAATGGGACACTACGTTCCAGCGCCCACTCTGTCTGACAGGGTGCGCGGCCTGGTGCTCAACCCTATTGTGTTGACCTTTGGGTTGGTGTTTCTTCTGATGGGAGCGCTCTCCGCTGACAACAACCTGCTGATCATCGGGGCCGTTATTTTGGCGATAGCGATGGCGGTCGTTGTAGTTGATAGGGTGCGCCGGCAAGTGCAGTCTTAGCGGCCGTCACGAGATTACCTCATGATTCTGTCATTGCCAGGGACAACCGCAGGTCGTGTGCCGAAGCTACATGTGCACATGAACGTTGGGGATTGCTTCGGGGCTGCGCCCACTCGCAAGGCGCCCTTCGAGTTGCACTGCTCTCTAACCGTAGATGATAACGTCGAATTCTTCTTCTGAATCGAGGTTAATGAGACCGCCACCGATGAGATTGCCTGCGCCGGCCCAGGCTGATGGGTACGGCAGTTGACTAGCTGATATCGGCTCGGAGCAATTGTGCACTACATGAAAGAGGATGTAAATAGCGCAGCGCAGCGCGGCAGAGTGTTGATGGCGCGCCGCGGCAGAGCCTTGGTTATTACGCCGCATTCATTGCGGATTTGAGTGTGTTGGGGTGGTGACTGCGACTGTAACCGCCCATTCCTTGTCGCCGAATGGTTGACAGGTGATACCATAAATAAGTAATATCCCTTTCAGAGCAATCGGTCGCTCTGCGGTTTGTAGTAGGTGATTCATCGCCGTGACAGGTGCACAAAAGCGCTAAAGCGCTTACTACAAACTGCCTCCTTACTTTTTGTACTAGACATCCCCAGGGGCAAACCATGGACAATCCACTGGCAATTTACGACGCACTCCCCGAACCGGCGCAGAAACTGCTCTTGAGTTTGGCAGGGAAACTGGCCGGCGACATGCTGAATGCGGGCGGATATGTGGTCAAGAAGAGGTTCGAGAAGCCGCCCCGGCAGGCAGCGTTGGAAAAGGCGAGTGCGCGCGCCCTGGGCATGACGGCAGCGTGGTTGGCGGATGATCCCGATCTGGTTGAACACTACCTGGGCATCCTGGACGCGTGGACAGATCGCCCCGCCGTCAGTGGTGAACTCTCCCAGGTCGCCGATCCCCGCCCTGATACGGAACTCGACCTGATGTTGCTGAGCGCGCAGTTCGAGCAGATCAAGTACTACAGCGGGCCGGATGCCGAAACACTGCATGAAGAACTCTCCTTCGAGCAGATCGTCGTCTACTTTGTACGGGCGTTTTATGATGCTGCCGCCCTGGAGCAGGATCTGCAAGGTGCCATCGAGATCGGACTGCTGCGGGGGATTGCCGAGAGATCGGAAAAGCAACTCAGGGAGAGCGAGAAACAGACCCGTTTACAGAAACAGGCTGTGACAACATTGCAGCGCATGGCCCCAGAATTAGATATGAGCGACCTGGAAACACACTACCTGATCGGTTTGTACCAAGATTGCAATGAATTGACACTGGCCGGCAAGCTGCCCAAGAGAGGGGCCAGGGTTCCTCGTATGCAAAAGGTGTATGTCGATTTGTACACATCCACCTCGCCTTCCTGGAACACAGTTTTCGATCGTTTGGATGTTCCAGCCGATGATCGGCCTGCACTTTTGCAGCGTGTGCAAAGTCTTAGCGATAAAGTACCTGCCGAGTGGGGTGGGCAGGGTGAGATGGCCGAAGTGTTGATCGCCGAAAGAGCGAAGGATAGGCAGTCACGTCGCTTATTGGAAGCCTATGCCGAGCATCCCTTGGCGAAATACGCAGAGGATGCAGAGACATTCCAGGCTGCGATGGCAGATCTCTCTGCGCTGGAGGCTGTCAGACAATTTAAACAACTGGTGATACTGGGCGATCCGGGAAGTGGCAAGAGCACTTTCAGTAAACGCCTGGCCGGAGCTTTGGCAGCGTGCTCGATGCCAGAGTTGGAAGATGAAGAACGGGATTGGCAGGCGCAGATCGGCCCGGCCTGCGAACAATACATGTTGCCGCTACGCGTTGTGCTCAGCCACTGGGCCCAAACGTTGCCCAAAGACAGGAAGGGCAAAGCCACCGATCTACTCAAACACTGTCTGCATCTGGTGGAAGAGGCAGGGGAATTGATCACGGCCCGGCAACGAGAGCAGTTTCGTGCACGCTTTGTGGGTGAAAAGCCGACCGTTATGGTGATCCTGGATGGATTGGACGAGGTCACCGACCGAGAACAGCGTAAGCATGTGGTGGATACGGTCAGTGATTTCGTCAAGAAATACCCCAATGTCACCTTGATAGCTACCTGCCGCCTGCGATCTTACCAACGAGATGAAGACAGCGCGGAAGACCATTTCTATACACTTCCCCTAACCCAGGTGACCCTGAAACCGCTGAGTGATCAAGCGATCTCCGACTTCATCGTTCGCTGGCATGGTGAATTGGAGTGGGCCGGTCTTTACCAGAAACAAGCTGCGCAACGGACTCAAGCAAGGTTGTTATCAGCCTTGCGTAATCCGGATAGGGCCGAACTGCGAGAGATGGCCGGTACACCTTTGTTGTTGACGTTGATGGCCAGTGTGAATGCCGAGTATGAATTACCGGACGAGCGTGCCGCCCTCTACGCACTCTTTATCAAACAGGTGCTATTTGAGTGGGAACGCCTGCGACAAGATAACCGGGGTGAAGAGACCAGCCTGGAGCTAACTTTACAGCATCATGGTGTGACCAAAATAAGCCTTGAACGGGCGCTGGCCCAACTGGCCTACAACGTGCACGGGCAACGTACAGGAAAGGAAACAGTTGATATCAACCGTGCCCAGATCTGGGAGGCCCTTGAAGCTATTCGGGCGGGTGATGACAAAAAGAAAGCCATGTGGATCGTGGAGGTTCTGAAGTTGATGGATGAACGCTCAGGCTTGATTCTGGCGCTCGAGCAGGGCAAATCTTACCGGTTCACACATCGGACATTCCAGGAATACCTGGCTGCGCGCTGGATGGCTACCGGACAGGCTCTTGCCAAATTCAAAGAACGCATCGACGATGAGCAATGGCGTGAGGCGGTTTTCCTGGCCTTTGGCTACCAGATATCGGTCAATAAGGATTATGACGCAGCGCTAACGGTACTGAAGAATCTGCTGCCCGGTTCTCCCCAATCGGAGAAAGCCTGGCGGCGTGTCCTGCTCCTGGGTGAAGCCTACGCCCGTCTGTTGGGACCACAGCGAGCCAGTGAGGCTGAAGGTGAAGCCGTGGCCCAAGAAGTGATCGCTGCCGTACCTGCTTTACTAAGAAAGGCGCTGTGGAATGATGCCTTGCCACCCCGCCAACGTCTCGAAGCCGGGTTGTTGGAAAACAACTTACACATCGACCCGCCCGACCTCGATAGATTCATCCCGGCTCTGGATGAGCCCAGCACCTGGGGTTTCCACATCGCATGCTATCCCGTTACCAACAAGCAGTACCGGCGCTTTGTGGATGCACATGGCTACGACGAACAAGATTGGTGGAGCGAGAAAGGATGGTCGGAGCGCCAAGAAAGGGGTCGGAGCGAGCCAAGATACTGGGATGAAGAGAAACTCAACCAGGATAATCAGCCTGTGGTTGGGGTTAGCTGGTACGAAGCAAACGCCTACTGCCGCTGGCTGACAGAGGAATTGAGAAATACCGAAGCTCTCGACAACAGTCGGGAGGTGCGCTTGCCCACCCGGGAGGAGTGGATGCAGGTAGCCGGCGCGGATGAGGGCAGCTATCCCTGGGGAGATCCCTTCGATACCGCACGCGCCAACACCAAAGAAAGTCATCTCGGCCAAACCACACCAGTACACATGTATCCGGGCGGTAAAACACCCGAAGGCGTTTGGGATCTATCCGGCAATGTGTGGGAATGGATGGCTGATGTGGATACTGACGGTCTGCCTTGGCTGAAAGGAGGAGCCTGGTTCTGGGGAAGCGATCGTGCTTCCTCGTCCGCCCGTTTCGGCTGGCTTCCGCACCTCTGGGTCGGTCTCGGCTTTCGGGTGGTGGTCGTCCCCATTTCTCGTGAATAGTCCTGTTTGCTGTGTTCTGAATACTGGATTCTGATCTTCTGTTTTGCTGCTGGCGTGGCGTAAAGCCCGCAAAGGCAAGCGCGGGCGTCCCCCGGCGGCCCGTTTCGAACAGAATGTCGGCGAGCGCCTGATCAAGCTGCAACATGAATTGCATTCGCAAACTTATGCTCCCGGCCCGTACGTCAGTTTCACTATCCACTCCCCAGCCTGTTCTGCGGCCAATTATCTTCAAGCTGTCTGTCATACAGGTTTATCTCCAAACGGCGTATGGGTGCATGTCCGCAAGCATTGCCACAGGTTATTGCGTCCCTTTCGGAATCTGCGCGGCACCCACTAGAAAAGCGAGTTTCATTAGCACAACCATCACGTAACACGCAACACGTGTTCGGGTGCGCGTCAGGTTTTTAGATAACTTGATTCTGCTCTAGCCGGATCGCCAGATCCAGCGGGTTGGCAAACCCGCCTGGAGCAGAGAAAGGGTATTCCCAAAATCTTGGCGCACACTCCATGTGCTTTTCCAGAACTCCACGAAATCCGGCTGAATCAACTTCTTCCAAACCATGATAAAGTTATCGACAGCGCAGTGCAATCTGAGTAGACTTAAGGTGACACCTTGTTATGAGCGGCCCCACTGATCATGGAGTAAACCAATGAGACGTATCTCAGCCTTCCTTATTTTTGCTGTGTTCGCGGCATGGTTACCTGTGCAGCCAGTTCATCATGTCAAAGCGGTTGCCAATACAACGCCAACGCCACACCTGTTGTGGGGTAGTGGTGGAACTGATTCGGCGACCTGCTATGTCGGGGGCAAGAATTCGGAATGCGGGCCAGCGCTGATCGCCAAAGATAGGATCAGTGGCCGGCGTACTTCGGGTCAAGCGCAGGAAATAAACCCCATCACTATCGAACAGGATCGTATAGTTTTCCTGCCCTTCCTGTGGCAAAACTACTATAATCTCCGGGTCGATATCCAAGACCGGGCAGCATCGCAGAAGCTCTACGAGCAGTACTATCTCCCTTTCTTCGATGCTGAGATTCAGTGGACTGGAAACCATGATAGCTGTAATGCCGGATCGGCAGGCGAAGGTTATCGAAATACACTTCTGCGGTTGGTCAAGTACTTCCGCGCCATGGCAGGTGTGCCCGCCGATATCACCTTTAGCGAAGCGTACAATAGCAAGGCCCAACAGGCGGCGCTGATGATGAGCGTGAACAGGCAGTTGAGCCATACGCCCGATACGAGCTGGCAGTGTTACACAGATGCAGGAGCGGAAGCCGCACAACATGCTAACCTCTCGTTGTGGTATGGTTATGGCAAGGAGTACCATGGAATTCTTGGTCAGATGTCTGACGATGGCGCCTACAATTCCGCCGTCGGACACAGGCGCTGGATCCTCTATCCCCAAACACGCCACATGGGTTCAGGCGATGTACCGGAACGAGGAGAGTACTATTCCGCAAATGCCCTCTGGGTGATCGACGAGGACACGATATGGGGGCCTCGACCTCGAACCCGGCACCCATTCGTTGCCTGGCCTCCACCAGGCTATGTCCCACGGCAAGTCACCTTTGGCCGTTGGTACTTCTCCTATGATGAAGCCGATTTGTCGAACACTACGATCACAATGAGCCGTGCCGGTTCTGCGGTCGCGGTTCGACTCGAACCGATTCGCAGTGGTTTTGGAGAAAACACGATCGTATGGGTGCCTGCTATCGACTGGGACGGGCTTCCTCCAGACCAGGATCACAGATTCCATGTAGAGGTTAGGAATGTAGTCAGCACAGCACACAAATTAGAGTACGATGTGACTGTATTTGATCCAAGCCATGGCCCGTGAGCACAACCAACACGCAACACGCAACACGCAACACGCAACACGCAACACGTTAGATTCTAAAATCCCGGCGTCCACCCAGGTAATTCGCCAACAACCTGCCTAAAAACCTGAGGAGGGTCGCCGACATAGGTGATAATGAGACGCTGCCCGGCACGAGTGATGGCCGTATAGAGTTTGCGCGTGTTGTCTCTGATCAATTCGGTTCTTTCTCTGTCCGAGATGCGCAGACTTTGCTCGCGCTGATACAAATCGTGTGTACCGACCAGGAACACGATGGGACTCTCTAAGCCGGTGCAGGCATTCAACGTAGAAACACGAATATGCTTTCCCGTGGCAACATCCTTGGCATTCGCGGCCACGCCCGGGTAAATCACTGAATTTAGACGCTCGACCAGTTGATCTACCCCCCACCATTCAGTGTGAATGACAAGAAAATGGTGGGGTGGCACACCTCTGTCCACCAATGCCCGAATCTCGTTGACCACGCGTGTGATCTCATCCTGTTGTGCTGTCAGGGATACCAGTTCAGGAACGACTCCATTCGGCATGTCCATGAAATCGGGCGCAACGATGTCCTCTTTATCATCAGGCAGGCGCGTGCGGTAGAAGATCGAGGCGAAACTGAGGATTTCCTTGGTCGTCCGGTAGGATTTATTCAGCCGTAACGATTTGCCGCGCACATCGAGGCCGCTGGCCAGCCAGGATTGGCCACGTTTCAAGAAACCTTGCGTGGGATCGGCTACCAAAAACAGTTGACCCGCGCCCGATTTGAGCATGCACTTTATGATCTCAAACCAAATCGGGGCAAAGAATTGAGCCTCATCCACCAGGATGGCGTCGTAGATACCGGTCTCGACACGCCCTTCTGTAATAGTGCGCCATAAATGCCTGGGCACATCTGTCCAATCAATCAGACCCCGGCGTTGTAATTCTTGATTATAAGCAACCATCGCCTCGAAAATCAGATCAAGCCCTGTTTGGTCTGGGACAAAGCCACGGCCGCGCCGATTCGCCTGCAAATAATCCTCCCGTTTGGTAAATAGGCGGTCTTTGAACCAATCAAGCTCATCCAGCAACTGTTGCTCTGAGATAGTGGTGTCGGAAAGATAGGCATCCCACACTTGAAGGGCGATGTTTTCTCTTTTCTTGCGGCCGATGGGTTTTTGCCAGCGCTCACCTTCAGGCCAGAGCCGTTTGCACCAACTCATGAAAGTGCATATCTCTGGCAGGAAGACATTATCACCACCGAGCCTGTGATAACGGTACTGGAGATCGTGCGTCAAAGGCCTGTTGTGCGTCAGGATCAAGACTTTGCTAGCAGGTGCAAGTTGCATCAAAAGATAGGCTCGGTAGACAATGAGCAGGGACTTGCCGCTGCCGGCAACGCCGTTGACTAGACGCAATCGGTAGTCGGATTCGGCTTCTGTGTCGAGTGCTTGGGGAAGCTGCAAATCCACCTTCATCGCCCACTCCTGATCATAATCAAAGAGGTGCTCCGCCAGTTTAGCATCCACATGGCGCTTGATGGGATCACGCACGGTGAATTCATGCGGGATCACAGTTTCCGGTGCGAAGGTACTTCTCAAGGTGTCTACAAGCAATGCTGCCAAGACGGGGCCTAAATGGTCTTCGATCCAGGCCTCAAATCTGTGCGGATGAAGAATCTCTTTACCCGCCCAGGCAATGTCGAAACTCGAATGCCGATTAGCCACCGACCGCAGATCTTTACCGGTCACATTCGGGAACAGAAGAACAGATGGGATGAGATCTATCTCGCCATCGCTGCCTGAACTTAAATTAGCGCCGAAACGAGTGATGAATTCTCTGATAACAACCTGTTCAGGCTCTGCAAATCCAGTGCTTGCATTCGCTTTATCGCCAAAGAGCCTCTGTATGAAATTGGGATCGCGAGCCTCTCGCACTTGGTGAGGGGTAACATCTGACACCTTGAGTAGCAACGCCCGCTTGTCGTCGCCCAGAACCAAGAATTCAGGAGTTGGATCGTGAGCGATTGTCAGACTCAGCCAGGCAGTATATCGTTCTTCGGGCAAGGCATGCTTGAGCAGGCGGAATACGCGGGCTGCCTCTGGTGAAAGCGATAGTGTGGGGACATTGGGAATCATTCGGGCCATGAGTCATCTCTTGTAGGGATGAACGCGGTAGGTGCAACATGCTAGAAGGTCGCCTAAAAGATCGACAGTATATTGCAATTCAGGATCTTCCTCATCAATGTCCAGAACATGCCTGCTGCCGCCAATGATCAATTTTTTGCGCGGGCGTGTGATAGCTACATTTAGGCGTTCAGGCTGAAAGAAAAACTCGGCCACGATACTGGCAAAACCTGGGTTCGAGGTGGTTAGCGAAACGATGACGATATCCCGTTCCTGCCCCTGCATGCGCTCCACGGTGTCGATAATAACCTGGCTGCGGATCGATCTGTCCGCTATGGCATCGCCCAACAGATTGCGAATTGACCGTCCTTGTAAGCGGTAGGGTGCAACGACCCCGATTTCCTCGTCAGCCACACCGCATTTCAGAAGTTCCTGAATCAAATCTACGACCAACGACGCCTCTTGCCGGCAATGCGATGTTGCATTTCGGTGACCTAAATCCACAAACACCCGCACCTCAAGTGGATCGAGAATATCGACAAATCGAGTTGGTGCATTTTGATACTCGATGTGACGGTCTGCAGCGACTGCTGCGGATTTAAGCTGCCCATCGTAAAACTGCTCGCTTGGCCATTGTGCCAAGACATCGTTAAGACGATAGGTTGTGTCCAACATCGTATCAAACCCACGCTCGACTAACGAGCCGAAAACCGATTCGCGAAACGCTCCGCCTGAATAGGGTGTTGTCAGTACCGGGGGAAGCTGGCGATGGTCGCCGATGAAGATAAAACGCTTTGCCGCCAGCATGCCCATAATGGCCAGCGGCAGTGTGATCTGGCTGGCTTCGTCGAAGATCACTGTCTCAAATTCGACGCCCCTGAGACGCCTGGTTCGCAAGGCAAAAGGTGTTGCTCCAAGCGCATATCCCTTTCCCATCTCGGCCATTGGCGAGGGTTCGAAGTATTTGTAGTTGTCGACCATCAAGTCATCAGCACGGCTCGTCTGGCCGATCTTGGCAATCGGGATCTCGGCTGCGTGCTTGACAGTTGTATTCAGGGCATTGTTTATTGCTCTGTGCGTAAAGCTGGTGATCAGTACGCGTTCGCCATCCTCTACCAGGGCCTGTACGAGATGCGCCAACACACGCGTCTTGCCCGTGCCCGGAGGTCCTTGCACAAGATAAGTTAGATCGGTGGCGTAAGCTTGGGCCAGGGCCTCGCTTTGATTCCAATTCAAATCCCATCCATCTGCAAGCACCAATCCCCTCTCGAAACGCATTATATCGACATTCGGTTTACGTATGCCCATTAACAGGGGGATGATCCGTTCCCGACCAACAACCGTATCCCCGGCCTGATTGAGTGCTCCCAACACATACTGGCTCAGATCTAAATAATCTTCGTCCAAGACCCAGCCATTTCGAGTTCGCAACAGTTCACTGACAGGCGACCCATTGAACTCACTTAGAGAGACATGTATTTCTGTATCGTCATCCTGTTCTAACGTGACTTGTAGGCTGGGCTCTGCTACAGGATTACCTCGGTTCAATCGCAGTAGATCGCCCTCGCGAAAACGAGATTCGTTGCGAGTGCAGCGCAGCAGAATATTGCCTTGGCTGGTTTCACCTGCAATTCGTACACTGGCTATCGCCTTGCCAATCGCAACGCGTTCGTGCACTGGTTTCGCCCATTGCTTCATCAAGTTGTATCGTTGTGTGGCGGTCTCATCTTGTACCAGCCGTCGAAGGCCTGCCAGGAAATCTGCCATGTCCGTTGGCATGTGTTCTGCATTCATGTTGAATATTATAATCCACCTTTCCAAATCTATGTACCACGTCCAGACGCCTGCTTTCGCGCTTCATCCGCCCTGCAAGCCCTGACAGATGTCTTGAGCATTGCCATAATCAGCCCAAAGCTTCAACCGACCCATAAATCTCGTTCGACCTGCATCACTCCTCCAGGCATATATCTTCAAACATCTACCACCCTGAATCACTCACGCTCAAGCATAAAAAAACACCTCATGGTCAAACCACAAGGTGTAGCAAGTAGCGTAGCGATCGAGAACTACTGGTGCTATAAGGTGGCGACGGGTGGACTCGAACCACCGACTCGGCGATTATGAGCCGCCTGCTCTGCCTCCTGAGCTACGTCGCCATTTGCAAACAATATTCCAAAATCAGGCCCTGACCATATCGGCCAGGGCTCTGTGATGGAGTAGCGGGGACAGGATTCGAACCTGTGACCTTCGGGTTATGAGCCCGACGAGCTACCTCTGCTCCACCCCGCAGCGGCAAGAAGTATTATGCCCTAATGTCAGGCGTTTGTCAAAAGAAAGCTCAAGAGGATTTCGTGTGGTTCTAAAATAACTACGTGTTGCGTGTTGCGTGTTGGTTTTGCTAACGAAACAAGCCTTTCTAGTAGGAGCCGCGCAGATTCCGAAAGAGCCAATGAAGAACGCGTTTTTATTTTTAGACAATAGTATGTTCTGCGTTGAACCAAATCTCTCCAATCGAATATCATCCCGCTGGGATCAATCGCTGACTCAAAGCTCAAGGTGCCTCCTGGCGCTAATTTACGCTAGAAAGCAGCCCCTGAGGGGGCTTCGTACTTTGAGCGACGAATTTATTCGGTTCGCTTCGCGGCCGAATATGTTAACATGAGATGCACAGCGCCTGAATCATTACACTGCGTGCAACATAAAAGCAGGGACGCTCCGCAGAACGTCCCTGCTTTTATGTTGGTGTTGGAAATCTGTGCCTATTTGTCGTTGAGTGCTGCCTGCGCCGCGGCCAGACGTGCGATGGGTACACGGAAGGGTGAGCAACTCACGTAATCCAGATTCAGTTTGTGGCAGATTGCAATGGACTTAGGATCGCCACCATGCTCGCCACAGATACCCACTTCCAGGTCGGGGCGGGTCTGGCGGCCCAATTCCACAGCGATTCCCATCAACTTGGCCAATCCAACCGCATCGATGCTCTCGAACGGATTCTCGGGCAGGATACCTTTCTGGATGTAGTCGATCAGGAAACCCTTTTCAGCATCGTCACGGCTGATGCCGTAGGTGGTCTGCGTGAGGTCGTTGGTGCCAAAGGAGAAGAACTCGGCATACTCGGCGATCTCGTCGGCCGTCAGCGCCGCCCGCGGGATCTCGATCATGGTGCCGAACTTATATTTCACTTCAATCCCCTGCTCTTTCATCACTTCAATAGCTTCAGCTTGCAAGGCAGCCTGCTGTACCTTCAGCTCATTGACATGGCTGGTCAAGGGGATCATGACTTCAGGATGTACGTCGACGCCCTCTTTGGCTACCTCACAGGCGGCCTCGAAGATAGCGCGCACTTGCATCTTGGTCAGATCGGGCATCATAATGCCCAGACGCACACCACGTGTCCCCAGCATGGGGTTCATTTCGTGGATCGCTTCCACCTGGCTAAGAATCCCTTCTTTCTCGGCGATGGTCGCGTCCAGGGCGTCGTCGTCGCCTGCGCCGGTAGCGAGGGCGATCTTGGCCTCTGCGATCTCATCGACAAGATCGTCGCGAGCCGGCAGGAACTCGTGTAGTGGTGGGTCGATAAGGCGGATGATGACTGGAAGGCCATCCATTGCCCGGAACAGGCCGGCGAAGTCGCCACGCTGGTAAGGCAGCAGGGCATCGATCGATTCTTTCCGTACTTCGTCGGAGTCGGTCAAGATCATCTGCTGCACGTAGGGCAGGCGCTCCTGCTCGAAGAACATATGCTCGGTGCGGGTGAGGCCGATGCCACGGGCGCCATACTCACGGGCTCGCTCAGCATCTTCGGGATAGTCGGCGTTCGCCCACACATCCAGACGGCGATATTCATCGGCCCATGAGAGGAGCTTCATCAACCAGGGGTCGGAGATATCGGGCACAACGGTCTCGACCTGGCCGAGGTAAACATCCCCGATGGTGCCGTCAATGGAAATCCAGTCGCCTTCTTGAATGACGGCATCTTTGACGGACATCTGTCGGCCGGCCATGTCGATATTCAGAGCGGCAACGCCCACAACAGCCGGTGTGCCAAACTGACGGGCAACCAGGGCCGCGTGGCTGGTGCGTCCGCCACGGGTGGTGAGAATACCTTCGGCAGCTAACATCCCGTGCACATCATCAGGTTTGGTCTCAGGCCGAACCATGATCACTTTTTTGCCCTCTTTGGCCCATGCTTCGGCCAGATCGGCATCAAAGGCAACGACACCTACAGCGGCGCCGGGCGATACATTCAGGCCCGTAGCCAACAAGCGACCTTGTTCGGCGGCGGCTTTCTTGGCATCCGTATCGAACTGCGGGTGCAAGAAGAAGTCAACCTGTTCAGGCGTCACTCGCATGACCGCCTCTTCCTTGGAGATCAACCCTTCATCGGTCTGATCCACGGCAATGCGGACGGCCGCCTGAGCGGTGCGCTTGCCGTC
>PIVW01000440.1 GCA_003353825.1 Chloroflexota bacterium | reverse complement strand
GGCCGGCAGTCTGTCAGAAGCGATGATCGCCGAGGCGGTGGTTTGGGAGAGAACGCTGGCCGAGGAATTGTCGCCGGTGGGGGTGGTGTTCGACCTTGATTTGGCCACGGCTGCGGGAACGCCCGATGTGATCAACCCGGCAGGGCCTGTGCAACTGACACTGGATTACAGTCAGGTTCCTCTCAATTACGGGGGTGGCTTTCAAGAACGCCTCACCCTCTTCCGGGTCGATGGCTGTGATTGGCGTGAAGTTGTGGTCGAGGCGGAAGGGGAGCTGGAAACCGAGCGCTATTACGATTGCGAACGCTGGGAAGAATTGCCGGTGCAAAATGATATGAAGGGCTATCGTCTTACCGTCGACCTGGCCTATGCCCAGAACCTGCCCGATGAGAGCAGCGAAGACTTCAGTTCCGACCGTGAAGACTCCTCTTACCCCCACCTGGGTAAAGATCGTCTGTACCTGCCCCTTCTGGGAGGGAACGTCGGCCAAGAACTGGAACAACCCTGGATCCCCGGCGACGGCATCTATGTGTTGGGCGCCTCTTCCAGTGGCGAGTCGGGCGACTATGCGGCCATGCCCTTAGACCATACTAAAGACTATCAAGTGGGCCTGTTCAGCGGCTCGGCCCAAACCAGCTACCCCATCCCCATTCCCCCGGTCAAAGCCGGTCGTGGCCCCAGCCCCGCCCTGAGCTACGACAGCGGCAATGTGGATGGCATGAACCAAGGCAAGAATGACCAGGCCGGGTCGATTGGCCTGGGCTGGAGCCTGGATATGGGTTCTGTGCAACGTGTCATGAAAACCTGTGGCCTGGGCCAGGCGCCGGGTGACCTCTGCACCGGAGATTCCACCTACTATCTCAGTCTCAATGGCGTCAGCTCACTGCTGGTCAAAGATAACGATACCTGGCGCCTGCAGAGCGATCCCCTTTGGCTGGTGGAACGCCTCAGCCACAGCAACAGCAACCATCCTGATACAGGGGATCACTACTACTGGCTGGTGACCACGCCCGATGGCACTCGCTACCAGTTTGGCGCTGAGTTCGATGAGGAGGACAGTAGCAAACACCTCAACTCAGCCTGGTATGCGCCCGTCTACAATATCAGCCAGTGTTCCTCCGACTACTACAGGGTCTGCACCAAGGTGTGGAAATGGAACCTGGATCGGATCGAAGACAGCAATGATAACGTCGTCACCTACGAATATGAGGTGGAGAACAACTACTACAAAGCCCGCAACAGCAGCAGCACCGTCCTGCGGCGTGAATACATCCGCGCCGGCGGCCCACTTTACGTGGAATATGGCAAACGCAGCGGCGCCAGCACCGACCCGGTCACACGGGTGAAATTCAATTCCGAGTTGCGTTGTACCGATCCCCTGACAAAAAATGACTGTTCATGGTCCTCTGACTTCCCCGACACACCCAGCGATTCCGTCTGCGAATCCACCGGCAGTTGCAGCAAGAATAAACCCACCTTCTGGAGCCAACGTCGCCTCTCCAGCATCCAGACCCAGGTGTATGAGAACCACATCTGGCGCACGGTAGGGATGTACGATCTGGCTCAGAGCTTCCCCGCTGCTCCTACGGACAGTTATGGCGATACCAGCAAGAAGAAGATGTGGCTGGATACCATAACCCAACGGCCGGGAGGAGACTACACGCACAGCGCCTACGAGCAGATCGAAGCAGAGAACTATGACGCTATGTCAGGTGTGCAACTGCAACCAGCACAGGATCCCGGCCGGGGGCAGGCGATTACGGACATCCATGACGGCGAGTGGCTCAAGTTTGAGGCTGTGGACTTTGGCGATGTCGGTACCAGCACCTTGCTGGCGCGTGTTTCCAGCAAACGCAACAGTGGCGCAATGAAGGTGCGTAAGGACAGTACCAGCGGCGACGTCATCGCCACCTGGAATGTGAGCAGTACGGGTAGTACTTGGGAAGACTATGTGACCAAAGAACTGCCGGTATCCTCCACCATCACCGGCGTGCATGATATCTATATCACCTACGAGTATGGAACCAGTGACACGGTGGCGAGGATCAATTGGTTCCGCTTCGTAGCGGATGATGTACAAGAGCTGCCTGGCTTACCCCCCGCCACCTACAGCTTTTATCCTGACCCCAACGCTAGCAATACGAACAAAAAGAAGGAGATGCTGGCCAACCGCCGCAATCATCCCAACGGTGTCTCACCCATGTACATGCCCCGGCTCAAACGTATCGATAATGAACTGGGCGGCAGGGTGATATTTAATTACGGCAAGAGCCACGAGTGTCCCACTTCTCTAGGGGGTTATATCCGTATTCCCTACGACTGCTACCCGGGCTGGATTGGTGGTTCCACCGGCCTGTGGAACAAATGGAAGATCCTGAGCATGACCACTGCGGATGATTTTTCGGGGAATGCCAGCCAAACCTATACCTACACTTACAGCGCCCCCACCTGGGGCTACAACGACGAGATATACAATGCAAGTGGTTACCTGTGGAATGATTTTCGCGGCCACAAAATCGTCACCGTCAGCGACGACAGTGGGGCGCAGACCGAATACCGTTTTTACAGGGGCATGGAAGGGGATCGCAAAACTTCAAGTGGCGGTAGCCAAGGCGCCAACATCCAGCTCAGCGATGACACCGATCTCACCGACTATAATTGGCTGAAAGGGCAGATCGCCGAAGTACGCCGCCTTGACGCCAATGACAACGAACTAACCCGGACCTCGACCGACTTCACCTGGCAGTTGACCAACGGCAGTGGCCGAAAGGGGAGTTATTGGGTTGCCGGCGAGGAGGTCACCGACACCCTACGAGGTAGCACAGATGGTGTGACCCGTACCAGCTATGTCTATGACGACTATGGCAATGTCACCCTGGAACAGCAGCATGGGGATGTGAATGACAGCAGTGACGACCGCACCGTCGAGACGTCCTATCTCTACGCCACTGGCGACTACATTGTGGACCGTCCGCAATGGCAGAAATTGTGGGCGGGCATACAAGAGCAGGGTGGTGGGAGCAGTGGGGAGGGTGAAAATGTATGCAGGGTATATGCCGGTACAGATGTACCGGTGAGCATCTCCAGCAGCGGCACCCCCATAGTCTACTCAGACCTGACAATCGGGGAGAGTGGCGTGATCAAGGATGTGAATGTGCTGGATATAAAGGGCACGCACAGCTGGATCCACGACCTCACCTTCAAGCTGATCAGCCCGGACAATACCGAGATTCGCATGTTGCACCGGCCCTGTCCTGACAGCACCATATACGAGGATTTTGATTTTAGTCTGGATGACGAATCGGGCAAGGGCAATGGCTCTGTCACCTGTTCCAGCTCGAAACCGATGGGCAATGGGGGCAGCTACCGCTCCGAAAACGCACTATCAGTCTTCGACGGCAAGGATCAGGCCGGCCTCTGGCAATTCAAGATCAAAGACAACTACACCAACGATGGCGGCCGTCTCGATAGCTGGAGCCTAGAGATCTGTACGCCGGCCGCGGAGGGGGCGGAGGGGGGCGAACTAGGATACACCACCTATGCCTACGATGGTCAGGCGATCGGCTCGGCGCCCACAGCGGGCAATCTCACCTTGGTGCGCAACTATAGCAGCATCAGCCCCGACGTAACCCACGACAGCCAAATCAACTTCGACGAGCGGGGACGGGTAACGCAGGTCACCGACGCCAACGGCCACAGCACCGGCAGCAGCTATCATCCCACATACGGCTACGTGCAGAGTGTGAGCAATGCCCTGGGTCACACCACCACAACGGTGGCCGACCCCGGTAGTGGCGTCCCTCTTAGCCTCAGCGACGCCAACGGCAAGGTCACCACTTACGAATACGATGACTACAATCGTCTCACCGCTATCTGGTTGCCCACGGAATCCACCTCAGGTGATGCCAGCTACCAGTTCGACTACTATCCTGATGCGGCGGTGCCCTACGTAAAAACACAGCAGTTGCAAGATGCGGGCAGCAGCCACTACCTGCAATCGTGGGCTTATGTGGATGGCTTTGGCCGCAGCTTGCAGGGCCAGCGTGCCTCCATGACATCGGGTAGTCGGGTGCTGTCCAGCAGTTATTTCAACAACTTGGGGCAGAATGAGAAGGTCAGTTCCCCTTACGAGATCGCGGGCACGGCCGGCAGCGGCTATGTGGCGCCGGTGTGGACCTCGCTGGCAAACTACCAACAATTGCACTTCGACGAACTGGGCAATGTCACCAAGACCGAGACCAAATCCTACAACAGCGTGCTCTTTGACAGTGAGAGCGAGTACGATGCCTGGGAGCAGAGGCACTGGGATGCGGGCAATAATCAGGTCGATTACCAGTACAATGGTCTGGGCAATCTGGTGGAGGTGACCGAGTACAACAGCGGCAGCGCCACTTACACCACCAGCTATGACTACGACCTGGTGGGCAATCTCATCCAGGTGACAGATGATGCCAGCAACACCACCAGCATGAGTTACGACTTGTTGGGGCGCAAGGTCAGTATGAACGATCCCGACATGGGAAGTTGGACTTATCAGTATGATGCCGGGGGCAATCTCACAGGCCAGCAAGACGGAAACAATCAGTGGCTGTACATGGCCTACGACGCCGCCGATCGCTTGAGCGAACGCCGCAAGGACAACGCCAGCAATGGCGCCCTCTTGGCCGATTATACCTATGATGTCAGTGGCCAAAAAGGTCTGCTGTCCAAGACCCGGGCCTACAGCGGCGCCGGTACGACCGAGGTGCGCTATGTCAGCTATGACGACCGTAATCGTCTCACCCGCCAGGAGTCGGTGGCGCCGGGCACGGGGGGTGGCGCCTTCCGCATGGATTATGCCTACAACGCCGCCAACCA
>PIVW01001058.1 GCA_003353825.1 Chloroflexota bacterium | reverse complement strand
ACCCACGCAGCGCCACATTCAAACTAGTGGATGGTGTGGCTATATACGGCGGTTTTGCCGGCATACCTGGTCAGGAAGGAGATCTCACTGTACGTGATTGGCAGGCCTATGCCACCGTACTCAGCGGCGATTTCGAGAGCAATGACCTGGTGGATGCGCGCGGGGTGCTCACCACCACTGCAAATCTCGTGGGCGAAAACGCCTATCATGTGCTCAAGGCAGATGGTGTTGGCGAAACGACGACATTGGATGGTTTCTTCATCACGGCCGGGGCGGCAACGGGCGAGTCGGATGAACAAAAAGAAGGCGGCGGCATGTACACCCGCAATAGCAATCCAACCCTCAGCAACGTCACCTTCACGGCTAATTCAGCAGGCTCACGCGGCGGCGGCATGTACAGCGGTGGAAGTCCAACCCTTACCAACGTCACCTTAACGGCTAATTCGGCAGGCGATGGCGGCGGCGGCATGGACAACTCCCGGGGTAGCAACCCAACCCTCACAAACGTCACCTTCACAGCCAATTCCGCACGAAACGGCGGCGGCATGTACAGCTACGATAATAGCAATCCAATCCTCACAAACGTCACCTTCACAGCCAATTCCGCACGAAACGGCGGCGGCATGTACAGCTACGATCATAGCAATCCAACCCTCACAAACGTCACCTTCACGGCTAATTCGGCAAGCAATGGCGGCGGAGGTATGTACAACGACGATAATAGCAATCCAACCCTCACAAACGTCACCTTCACGGCTAATTTGGCAAGATGGGGCGGCGGCATGTTCAGCGACGATCATAGCAGTCCAACCCTCCGCAACGTCACCTTCACAGCTAATTCAGCAAACTATGGCAGTAGCATGCATGTATACCGCGATAGCAGCCCGATTATTCGCAACAGTATCTTCTGGGGTTATGTTGGGTCTGTCATATTTGCTTCGGGTGACAGTCATGTAACGATTTCCGATAGCCTGGTGCAAGGTGGTTGTCCGCCAAATGCCACCTGTCTCGGCGCCATACTCGATACCGATCCGCGCTTTGTTCGCCTGCCTGACTCCGGAGACGGCGACTGGAGCACACTGGAAGACAACGACTACGGAGATCTGCGTCTGCAAGCCGGCTCACCCGCTATTGACGCCGGCAACAATGACTGGCTTTCTAACGATATTCTCACTGATAGCAACGGCTACCCACGTAT
>PIVW01001057.1 GCA_003353825.1 Chloroflexota bacterium | reverse complement strand
ACACGACTGAAGTCCTGACCGATAACGTTGCCTTGTTCGCGGTAGCTTGCACGATGTACATGGTTTGTGGTTATTCGATCATGTATGGCGGTGGTGACTTTACGATGTTTCTCTCGGGCATTATTGGTGACGGTGTTGCCGGTGCCGAGGAACCCGCAACTTATGCTCCATCGGCCGATTTTTATTTCCAGGTTGTGTTTGTCGCGACCGCGATGTCAATCGTCTCAGGCGCGGTTGCAGAGCGCATGAAACTCTGGGCATTTCTGGTCTTCACTGTTGTCATGACAGGGCTGATCTACCCGATGGAAGGTCGCTGGACCTGGGGTGGAGAGCCAGTTTTTGGTATGTACACGCTTGGTGACCTCGGCTTCTCTGACTTTGCGGGTTCCGGCATCGTGCACATGGCGGGAGCTGCAGCTGCGCTGGCTGGTGTTATGTTGCTGGGCGCCCGTAAAGGCAAGTATGGCAAGGATGGACAAATCAATGCGATTCCGGGCGCCAACCTGCCGTTAGCTACCCTTGGTACGTTCATTCTCTGGTTGGGCTGGTTCGGATTTAACGGTGGCTCGGTGCTGGCTACGTCATCTGTCGAAAGCGCCAACGCGGTTGCAGTTGTGTTCATGAACACCAACGCGGCTGCAGCTGGCGGCCTGATAGCAGCATTGCTGGTAGCCCGTATGATGTTCGGTAAGGCCGATCTGACGATGGCATTGAATGGTGCCCTGGCGGGCCTGGTTGCGATTACTGCGGAACCGTCCACACCAACTCCACTGCTGGCCACGCTGTTTGGTGCTATTGGTGGTGCGCTGGTCGTGTTTAGTATCGTTACCATGGACAAACTCAAGATCGACGATCCGGTCGGTGCGATCTCGGTACATGGGGTGGTAGGTCTGCTCGGCTTGCTGCTGGTACCAGTGACCAATGACGGCGCCAGCTTTTCTGGGCAGATCTACGGGGCATTGACGATTTTCGTCTGGGTATTTGCTGCCAGTTTTGCCACCTGGTTCGTGATCAAGATGATCATGGGTATCCGGGTCAGCGAGGAAGAGGAATACGAAGGCGTGGACCTCGCAGAATGTGGTATGGAAGCCTACCCCGAGTTTGCCAAGGCCAGCAGTTAAATCTGGCCGTTAGTTCAACTCAAAAGAGGCCGGCAGGGATGCTAGCCTCTTTTTTTGTGTGCTACCATAGCGTTCAAAT
>PIVW01000439.1 GCA_003353825.1 Chloroflexota bacterium | reverse complement strand
TGGATACGATGTAATCGCCCAGATAGGGTGGTTGCGTCAGCAGCACTTTGAGCGATTTGGTGGTATCCATAAGGCGTTGGGCCCTCGTCTTCAAATCAGCGAGTCGGAAGTGCGTCATCTGTACCATGATAGATACTTGCCCTTGCTGGCTTGCCACGAGCGACAATATCTGGAGGAGTTGAAGGCTGTATCAGAGCGAAGAGGACTGATTCTGAGTACGGATGGGCTGGCGCCGGAGGGTGGAGAGCCCCAGTTATGGTTGGTACGAGAATTGCAACTGGGGCTGACATTGCGCAGTGGTTGGCTGAGCCGACAAGACCAAGCGACATTCGTCAACCTCCTACAGCCAATTGCAGACTTGGGATTACGGGTAGTTTCTGTGATGAGTGACAAGCAGCGAGGTTTGGCGCCCGCTGAGCCAGTGGCGCAAGAAGACCAGGCTATGAAGGTGAACTTGCGCAAGGAGGTGCGGAGTGAGGTAGGGGAACTAATTCGGCAAGAAAAGGTAGAGAAACCAGGTGTTTTGACCGTCACAGGGCTGATACCCACGCCTGTAGAAGAACCACAAGAGGAGATAGAGTCAGAATCCCAAATATCTGCCCCTGATCCTGTCGTTCAAGAGCAAGAAGCCATTGTGCAAGACCTGCTGCGTCGTGTACGATACCTGCTGACTCTTAAGGGCCGTCCGCCTTTTCGTCTGGCGGGCGTTGAAATGTTTGAGCGACTAAGCGAAGTGAAAACTTGCCTGGATACTTTGCTTCAGCATCGCCCAGACTTGCGCCTGCTTGAATTGCGGCAAGGATTGCAAAAGGCGTTGCTCTCCGCTCAGTCTGACTATGCTGAGATGCGTCAGGCAGCCGATTGGCTGGATCAAATTGCCGATTTGTTAGACCCTGAAGGGAAACCTGAGCGCTCCTCTGCTCAAATGCAACAAGAACTCTTTTCCTATCTGGACGATATCACCCTGCAGGGTCAAGATTCCCCCCGTCTAGCTGCATTCTCTGACAAAATTCAACGCACCACGCTCAACTACATACCGGGACTATTCCATTGCTACGATATACCTGGCCTGCCCCGCACCAACAACGATCGCGAAAGCGAGTTCCGTGACCTCAATCGACGACTGCTCTCCACCACCGGCCAAATCGGCTTGGTGAAACGCATCATCCAACGTGAAGGGGCTTGGGAACTCATCCCTCGCCCCGACTCCCTGCGTGACACGGTTAGTGCTTTGGCGCACGTTGACCCTTATGAATTCTCGCAAGAACGGCTACGTATTCGCCAACACCGTGACCGCTTCAGGCTTCATACCCGCTCTGCAAAACGATCTCGGGCACAACTCAATCAATTAGAGCAACGATGGTTTGCTCTGCCCTTAATTGATACCTCGTAGTAACTTTTGCGGTATTGCCAATATAGAGTCCACTGAAAAAAGCCTATTAACCGCAAAGAACGCAGAGGAAAACATAGGGTTTCATGGGGAAAAGCGCGTCCAAACTCCACCATATTTGCTGTTGTCTCGGCCTTCACTGCTTGTTTAGACCTTTTCTCATGGGGGTCAGTATAGGCTTGAGAAAAGAAAACCCTGAAGGCCGGTAAGACCTTCAGGGTCTATTTTGTTCAGAACCTAGCAAGGATTCTAAGCTTTGTCTTCGCCTTCTTCAGCGCCGCTATCACTTTCAGCGGCGATTTCACCGGCATCTTCGATAACGCCAGAAGCGGTGACGCCAACCACACCTTCGTCCGTAGCAACAGCGCCGACGTAGGCAACACTGTCATCGGTTACGACAGCGGCCTCATAGGCGACGGCATCATCAGTTTCGATGAGATGTTCGGCAGCCACACCTTCTTCGGTAGCAACTGCATGCATGGCCTCAACACCTTCGGCGGTCGTCACTACCTGGCTTACCTCCACAGAATCCTCGCTGGTAGCCACACGGCTGGCAGCCTCACCTTCATCGCTGCCTACCAGGGAGTAAGCTACTTCACCACCGGCCTCAAGTTGTGCGGCGATGTCGGCGGAGATGGTCTCGGTCAAAACCTGTGCGCCGGCCTCTTCCATTTCTCGTTCCAATTCATCCACCCACTTGTGCTCGATCACAGCTACAATCGCAGATGATTGGGGTGTAAGACTATCGCCGATCTCTTTCAAGCGACTATCTTTGAAGCCGCCGTCACTCAGTTTGGCTGCCAGACCACCCACGAGGGCGCCAGCCCCTACCACTGCTAAACCAACACCACCGGTTAACACGCCAATGGCTGCACCGACGACGCCACCAATGGCTGCGCCTTTCCCGCCGCCCATGTCCTTGGTTTCCTTAATATGTACCTTGCCTTTCGCATCCTTGCGAATAACGGCGGCGTTATCGATCTTAATGAGATGTTCTTTCTTGGCTTGTTTGAGTTCTTTGAGCGCATTTTCAGCACCATCTTCTGTTTGGAATGCAGCAACGATTAGTTCGATTGGTGTGCTCATGGGGTTTCTCCTATAGCTTGAGAGTAATTGGGTTTTTTGGATCGATGTAAATTAGGCCACACTTACCAGATAGCTCTTGACATTCGCTAAGAATCCACTTTCTATCACAGAAAGAATACCATAGCTCAGGTAAATATGTCATCTGGTGGCGAAGCCACAACCGAATTGTCTGCTCTGGCGGGATGGTGACCGCTACCACTCTTTTTGTAACCCGGGAAACCTGTAAACCGGTAGACCGGGACAAACGTCGCCTGCCGGAATCGGCCAGATTTTCCGGTGTACTGATTTACCGTCTACACGAGACAAACGCCGAGCAGGCTCGACCTTGAGAATTAACGCCCACTCAGACGCTATTTTCAATCCTCATAAGGTTTGTCGCCCCGGAACCAGCGCCATACCAGTCTCAGGACGATGAGAATGGCAATCGCCATGGCGAAAATGTATCCGAAATAGGCCAAGCGGTAGATGAAATCCCAGAACGGTCCGGTGAGCCCGGAGCTTGGTAAGACCGACGCTGCAATAGCGGAGCCGATGATCATCCCCACCAGCATGATAGCTATGACAATTTGGCGTCCAAAACCGCTGATCTTATCGACTTCTTTCGCCAGGTCGGATGTGTCCACGTACACTTCAAAACGACCTTTTTGGTATTGATCCAGCCATTTAGTCGTCGCCTCCTGGAGGCTGGGCAGGCGTTTGAAAACTTCTCTGGCGCTCATCGATAGTTGTTTTCCTGCTACCTCCACGATTCTGTCAGCCGTGACTTGCTCAATAGCCATTTCTTTGATCATCCCCACACCCTCGTTCACCATTCCACCTTGCGGATAGAGCAACGACGAGATCGCTTCTGCCTGCATCATGGCCTTTATCGCCATGGTCAAAGCCGGATCAAGGCGTAGTCCATGCTCTCGTAGCAGGTCGAAGGCCACACTGACCGACTGTCCCATCGGAACCGTTCCTGAGTACATGAGTTGACCGATTTTGCGTTCGAAGTCGCGATAGTAGGCTTTATCATCTACAGTGTCGATGAAGGGTGTACTCAACGCGCGCATAATCTGCGCCAAGCCGCTCACATCTACCTGTTGGAGTGCGTAAATCAATTGGATGATGTTGAGTCGCTGGTTGAGGTCCAGCTCTCCCACCATGCCGGTATCGATAAAATAGATGGCGCCCGTTGTCAGATCCACCAAGATATTACCCGGATGTGGATCGGCATGGAAAAAGCCATCGATCATCATCTGCTTGATGGTGGCCTGCAAAGCCCGATTGGCGAGCCTGGCCCGATCGAGCCCGGCCAGGTCAATGGCTTCAAGGTCCGTGATTTTCACGCCATTGACAAATTCCATTGTCAGTAATTTCGAGGTGGATAGGTTGGGATAAATTACGGGGATACTGACACCGTCGATGGAACTCATATTCTCCCGTAGGCGGAAGGCGTTGTAGGCCTCACCGCCGTAATCCAACTCCGCCAAGACACTGGAACTAAATTGTTCGAGCATCCCCACTAGATCAATGGCCCGAACATATTCCGATCGGTTAGACACCACGCGCGCTGCATTCTGCATAATGCCTAGATCCGCCTTCATTTGATGTTGGATATTAGGGCGTTGAACTTTGACGACAACCTGTTCACCACTCTCTAAGGTCGCACGATGCACCTGCGCCGTCGACGCTGCCGCAAAAGGAATCGGTTCGAAGCTTGCGTAAATATCTTCAGGCGGCGCACCCAATTCTTCGATAATGACCTGCCGTACCGCGGATGAGGGAAATGGGGGGACGTCACTCTGCAATCTTTCGAGTTCGACTTCCCAATCGGCAGGGATGACCGATGCCTGGCTTGATACGATCTGTCCCATCTTCACATAGGTTGGGCCTAACTCTTCGAGCATCAACCTCACCTTGACGGGTGTTGAGGCCGGCTCGATATCTTCGGGTAGCTGCCAGACCCACTGCTGCATGGAATGGCGGAATTCGCTTACCAGTTCCCAACGATCAAAGAGTAAATCCCACCCGTACCGCAAAAAGACATTATAAATCTGTTGCAGGCGCACGTTCTCACGCATTTTGTCCAGTGAGCTACGTTTCATTGTTCATCCTCCTCGTTACTGCGATCTGTTTGTGCAAGAGGATCTGGGGGATCTTCGTTGTGAGGGGGATCTGATGAACTTGACACCCTCTCCCCACTAGCCGAGACCTGCTCTTTGGGGCTTTCTTGTGCAGTAGGATCGCTTGGCTGACCAGGTGATCCTTGTTGCTGATTGACATCATCCGTTTGGCTCTTTGGGATTTCGCGTGGCGCACCCATATGTAGTGGTAGTATAATCAGGGAAAAGTTTTGGAGGTAATGCAATGTTGAACTTATCGGGTCTCAAATCACGTAACATGATTTCG
>PIVW01001056.1 GCA_003353825.1 Chloroflexota bacterium | reverse complement strand
GTTGAGTTGCATTGCTAAATACAACGCATTGTGATGGTCATCGGATAAGCGCTTAGTATTGTGTTCAAGTGCATATTGCCCGGCCGCTGCGAGCATACCTGCTTGGCGCATACCTCCGCCAAGCACTTTACGCCAGCGGCGTGCTTTTGCAACAAGCGCTTCGCTGCCAAGCAGCACCGAGCCTACAGGTGCGCCAAGACCTTTAGATAAACACACCGAGACTGAATCGAAGTGGCCCGTTATACGTGTTATATCGACACCCAGTTTAGCTGCCGCGTTATAGACTCTTGCGCCATCTAAATGCAGCGCTAAAGTACTTACCGCAAACCTGCATTTTGTCGAAACGCGGCCTCTGTGCTGCGTTTCTTCTTGCGCGCATGGCGCCGCATCGCCAGCCTAACCAGCAATAGTATGATGATGATAAGGGCGATAAGAATGGCAATACGACTGTTTAGATAACGCTCAACCAAGGTTTGAGACTGCTGTACGATCTCCACCGTAAACTCAGGGTGGCCCGTTCTCGAAACTGGGTTTTACTTTATTGCTCAGGCGCCAGCCGGCCCGGTCGAAGAGGGGTTGCGCCTGTTTCAGGGTATCCATCACAGCCTCAGCACCATCCATGGACTCATTGGCCTGATCAAACTCCCAGGTACTCATTTTCTCAGTCACAGTGGATGGCATATCCCAACCCAGCAGATTAGATCGATCCCGCACTGTTTCAACTCGCGCTCGAGCAGCCGATCTCTTATCTAGCTGATGCGCCTGATTGGCGCTCAACACTCAAGTCCTCCAAAGTTCTGTCGCCGAGACGCCATTGTTTTCGAGCGCGTCCAGGTAATTGCGGCTGTCAGCCCGGGAAATGCTCTCATTCTCCAAATCCATCTTGTCGCTGTCATAGCTGCGAGCGATCTCTTGCAAGACGTCGAGTCCAGCCGTGTCGACAAGGCTTTGCACAAAGGCAAGAGATTTGGCATAGCCGTAGGTTTCTCGGTCTTGGAGCGCCTCGGTGTCTAGCCTTCCCGGCCACTGCCAGTCTTGCAGAGCGACATTAAGATCAGCTAATTCTTCATAGGTGTAACTGGGGTGGTAGGACTGCACTTCAACTGGGAGTAGGACACCATCGTTGAATGAGGCGTAAAGCCTCTAGCGATGGCCGCCCTCGTTGCTTGTGGGGCCGCCACTGCGGCGGAGGAACTTTGAAG
>PIVW01000438.1 GCA_003353825.1 Chloroflexota bacterium | reverse complement strand
AAGCAAGAAGATATGCGGATTATATATAATAACGATAAACTGAAATTTTATATCGGTGACGTGCGCGACTATCAGGCTGTGCTGAACACGCTGACGTATGAGAACACGTCGGATGATCCCACGGCAGGCGACCGGACGGTGTCGATCACGGTCAATGACGGTGCCCTTGTGTTGGCAGAAGCCGGGGGAGGGAAGACTTACTTTCTACGCTACCTGGCAAAGGAATTTTGTGAGGCTAGACGCGACTTTCGAACTGAAAGACTCCCTATCTATGTGCCACTGAGAGATTTTTACCTCAAAGAAAGGAACATACTCTGGTATATTGGCAGCGGAGTGCGTGAAGGATTGGTGGATGCTCTTATTCGCTGGAAGTTCAGAGCATTATCTTTGTCAGAGGCCAGGTACCAGGCAAACGAAATGATTGGAAATACGCTAGATGAGATTCCATTCAACGATTTGTTAGCACAAGGGAGACTTATTCTGTTGCTGGATGGGTTCAATGAGATTCCTATGAACAACTGGGATTCACCTCGCAGTGATGTAATCCGTTTTATAATTCAGGCGCTAGCTCGAGGCAATAAGGTATTCTTGAGTCATCGAACATCGGATGGTTACCTTGAGATACCTGGGTTAGTGCCCCTAGAGTTGAAAGCGTTTGACAATGACCAATTACTACAGGCTATCCAGAGATATACCGACGAAGACGTCGGGCGAAGATTGTGGAAACAGTTGAATCTTCCTGATAACCAGGGGTTTTGGCATTTGCTGAGCAGGCCTCTCAATGTCAGCCTGCTGCAACAATCTCTGGAATCTATTTCCGATCTCGAGCACACGTTCCCCCGGAACCGGGGGGTGCTTCTCGCTAAAGTGATTCTGCGTATACTAGAAAGAGAATCCATCAAGAAACAAGGCAGTCAGCCGCCGCATATTCCTGAGGGGGTCAGTCTCAGCGGGTTGGCTGCCATTGCCTCACTACTCCGAACAGAAAAACGAAGACGAGGTGCGCCGACTACAAGGGCTGATATTGTTATTCACCTGGAAGATATTCCCTCACTAACTCAGCCTGACATGATTGATCAACTGATAGAGTTCGGGGTGAGCAGCGATCTACTGAAGGAGACACGCTCGCGAGTGGGCAAGTCCATCAGTTTTCAGCTGGAGACCATTGCAGACTTCTTCGCCGGTTGTTTCCTCCTCGACTTGTATGCGAAGGACAAACTGACCGATCTACAACATCTCTGGGATATCTCTTCTCCGAATAGAAAATCTGATGTTCAGCGGCGACGCCTTGGTGATACGTCGGAGTTCCCTACAACAGGTTGGGAAGAACCGACCATCATTGCCTCGGGACTGGTTGATTGGAAAGAGGATGCAGAGCTAGGCCATTCGAAATTGAAATACTACCTCAGCCCCATGAAAGGTGATCGTTTTCTCACGACAATGATGGCGACAAACCCCCATTTAGCGGGACGCTGTATTGACGAGGGAGGGCTTGATGTGTCTGCGGTTACGTTCCATACCGCCAAAGAACTGCTTTATACGCAGATGATTGATAACAAACATCCTGATGAAGTACGAGCGCCAAGCGGTTTATTGCTGGGTCGTATGGGAGACCACCGTTTCCACCATGCAGCGTTGTACCAGTTGCCAACAGATGCAACGCTTGGTTTTGTGCCCGTGCAGTCAGGTCCATTCGTGTACGGCAGCGATTCTCAGACAGTTGCCAGGCTGAAAAACGAGTTGCGTGCAGAAGCCGACATCTACATCTACGATTTCGAATTGGGCCATGAAAAACCTTTTACAATCCCATCTCCATACTGGATGGGCCGCTACCCGGTCACCAATGAACAATTTCAGTCTTTTGTACTGGCAGGTGGTTATCAACAGAAAAAGATGCTGCGGTTCTGGACAGGACAAGGAGTAGCCTGGTTGAGGGGAGACAGGAAGATCCTTCAACCAGCGCCCTGGTGGGTGCAGTTCCATAAACACTTGTCGATGTATTACGAATACCGCGCATACGGGGATTATGAGACATATCGACGCACGCTTGTTGACAAGTATCTCCCTTCTGTTCAGAAAGATAGTCTCGACAGTGGCTATTGGACCAACCCACTCTACGCAGCGCCCAATCTACCGGTGATGGGCGTCAATTACTATGAGGCGACAGCTTATGCCAATTGGTTAGACGAAAAATTACGTAGTGATCGTGATACCCCAAAGCAGTTGAGACGGGTGTTGGAGAAAGGATACCGAGTGCGTCTCCCCACCGAAGCGGAATGGGAGAAAGCAGCGCGTGGGGGCTTGGAAATCCACAACGCCGAAGGTCATTCTTTTGACAATCCATTTCCGCGACGAGAATGGCCTTGGGGGACTGAATGGGACGCTGACAAGTGCAACACCATCGAGTCGGGTGAGCACACACCCTATGGTTGGACAACCCCCGTGGGTATGCATATATCTGGTCAGAGCCCGTACGGGATCATGGACATGTGTGGGCAGTTATGGGAGTGGGCAGCAGGGGAACTCTACGCCTATCCAGATGCGCCGGAGTACGTGCAAGCATTTATGAAGCGGGAACGGCACAAATATCGCATGCTGCGCGGCGGTTCCTGGCATGACGATCGTAGCGTCATTCGCTGTGCCACCCGCATGCCAACCATCCCTCATGATCAACACTGGAATCTCGGTATACGCCTGGTGATCGGGCCGGCGTTTTAGCACGTGATTTGCAGATGTAGATAGGCCGCATACATGAAGTTCTACTTGAGCAACATCCTTGCCAGTTCGCGCAGGGCTTGTTTGAAGTCACATTGCCGGTACTGCATCCAGAAGTCGATGATGCTGCCGCCGGTTTCGCAAGCGAAGCAGTGCCAGTAGTTTTCCTCGACGTTGACGCTGAAGCTGGCGATCTGGTCATCGTGGAAGGGACAAAGCCCCACGCCGGTGGCGGAAAGTTCGACAAAGCGACTGACAAAATCATGCACAGAAATGGCATCCTTTAATCGTTGCGAAACCGTGCCGCTCGTATGCTCAGATCGTTCAAAATCGGGTTTCATTGGCGGGTTCTGTTCATGCGCCACAAACGCATCAAAGAGCCGATTTGGGATGGGTTGAGGCTGGGCGAATTGTTGGAGTTGAGCGGGGATGGTCGGGGCCAGAAGTCTACCGCCAAGATCAACAAAACCATATCGCTGACCGCTTTTGCGATGTATACCGAAAGGCAGGCGGATCAGAGAACCGACGCTGCCGGTCAGTACAGGCTGCTTGGGATATAGTTCGAGGGTGGTAGTGCCAAAGAGCTTCATGAGGCCCTGGCCCAAAGTACGAATTTCAAGGCCGGAACGTGGCTGATCGAAAAAGAACCACAGATGTCCGCCTCGTCGGCTTTGCTCTAAATAGGTGGCGATGTTGTGTCGGTGTAGCTGCTGGGCGATGTAGGACAGCTGCACCCATTCCTGCTCGTCGTCACCATCGAGTACAAAAAATCTTCCCCGGCTTTCTCGGTCGAGCAGATATGCACCTAAAGTCAGTTTGCCTTGCAGGTGGGCGATGAGGTGGCGGGATTGTAGAGGTTCCCGCACACATGTATAGCGTCCATCGGTTCGCTGCCGGGCGTATAGATCATCACGTTGGATGAACGTATGCTTCAGGATGTCCGCCAAGACATTCAATTCTTCTGCTCCCATTTCCCTCTCCGATTTCGCCATATCCCTACCATTCTCTCACATCCGTCGATCCACCGATGGCTGATGATTGATGACTGTTAACTGGCTTCTGACCACAGATTCCTTCGACAAGCGACCCTCGTCGCCGTTCTGGATGAAGCTTCGACCTCTGATCCTTGAACGCCGGTCAAACTGCCAACTCCCGCAATCCCCGCAGACTCACATCTCAACGACAAGTGGAGGAAATCGCGCCGCAGGCGCTCCATCGCGCCCGCGACAGAAAGTGCGAAAGAGGTCGTGGGCGCAAAGCGTCGTGGGCTCGTAGAGCTCCGACTACCCCCGCGATAGCTAGTGGGGGAACCGGTGCGTCCGTCCTGGATATGCAGGCCAACTTATTTGGCGATGCCAGGACGCACCGAGGGCCCCCGCAGCGTAGCGCCGTAGCACACGACTATCGTGCCAACGAAGGAGTGGGCAAGGGAATCCCAGATGGCCGACTTTGGACAAATGGGACGCCGCGGGGGTAGTCGGGGGTCGACCTGTTTGCACAGGCTTGTGAAAACAGGTCGAGACCTCGACGCTCTGGATTGTGAGTGGGGGGTCTGGGGTGTGTGGCTTGGTTGCTGGCGGTCGCCATACTGGTGGCCGCCTGGTTGCCAAGCCTGCCACCCCACGGCCTCTCCGAGTCGATCCAGGTCTTTCGCACTCATGCCAAGGGCTCGATGCCCGCAGGCTTGAGAACAGGGGAGATACCGTTGGTGGAAACGGTATAGGGCACGGTATCAAGATGATGGTGGGAAGGGACAAAAGTAACAATCAATTATCTAAGATGTCAAGCCTTTGTAATTTGTTTCTTCGCTTGTTGAATCGCATAGAGCTTGATTCTGCTTGTGAACACTCTGGCAGGATGTTTCGCACCTCCATCCTGTTCAATCTCCGACAAGTGTCTTCGTATCACATCCTCCGGCACTTTGGCTGCCACCAGATCATAGAATTTTGCTGACTGCTTGTCGCCGAGTTTGGTAAGGATGAAATCGCTTACGTACTTCGCTTTCTCTTGAGGTTGATCGATATCGGGCAGTTGCTTAAGAAATGAAATTCCGTTAACGGTTTTTCTTTCTCTATTTTCTTCTCTATTATTATCTGACGCTTTGCGTCGGGTCTGATCCGACGCTTTGCGTCGGGTCTGATCTGACGATTTTGTCGTTTCT
>PIVW01000437.1 GCA_003353825.1 Chloroflexota bacterium | reverse complement strand
GACACTACCGCTAGCCACTTCTGCAGGAGGCGCTCTAATCGCCTATCTGCTAGAGACACAAAAACAGGTGCTCGGCCACCTTGCGGCGCTTCGCACCTACAGCATCGAAAGCTTCATGATGCTGGACCCGGCCACACGCCGTAATCTCGAACTGGTTGAGACGATCACGGGTGGACAACACAAAGGATCATTGCTGTGGGTACTGGATAAGACTCGCACTGCCATGGGGGGACGTCTGTTACGGCGCCGCCTCAATCAACCCCTTTTGGATGTAGTTACCCTAAACCAGCGCCTCGATGCTGTTGAAGCCTGGGTCAACGCAGCTCTGGATCGAGCAGAAGCGCGTGAGCGGCTGCGTCGGATCGGGGATATCGAGCGTTGGGCCAATCGCTGCACGCAGAAGATCGCCTTGCCCAGAGACCTGGTGGGACTACGCCAGAGTTTGAGGACATTGCCAGACCTAAAAGACATCGCCGTGCGGGTGGGTCAGGACCACGGGCTGGACTTATGCGCTGAAGTACTGGCAGTGCTGGAGGCAAGCATCGCCGAAGACCCCCCCGCCACCCTGCAAAGTGGCGGCGTCATTCTGCAAGGTTATAACGCCGAGTTAGATGGCATCACGCTGGCTGCCAAAGATGCGCGCGCCTACATCGCAGGGCTTGAGGCACAAGAACGAGAACGCACCGGGATCCCGAAACGGAAAGTGGGCTACAACAAGGTCTTTTGCTATTACCTGGAAGCGACCAAAGCCAATACGCATCTTGTGCCCGACGACTATATCCGCAAACAAACCCTGGTCAACGCCGAGCGCTACATCACGCCCGAATTAAAAGAATATGAATCCCTCATCCTCAATGCCCAGGAACGGCTGCTCGACCTGGAGACGCAGTTGTATCGTGGGATTGTCAATGAGATAGCGATGGCGGCGCCCAGGTTATTGGCGTCCGCTGCCGCTATTGCCGAACTGGATGTGCATAGCGCTCTGGCCGAGATCGCAGTCGATTATCGTTATGTGCGACCGCAGCTGTATGATGACTTGATTCTCGACATCAAGGCCGGGCGACATCCGGTGGTGGAGTTGACCATTGCAGGCGAGGTGTTTACCCCGAACGATACAAATCTGTCTGCGGATGAGGCAATCGTCATCCTTACAGGCCCGAACATGGCCGGGAAATCGACCTGTTTACGTCAAATTGCGCTGATCACGCTCTTAGGCCAAATTGGTTCTTTTGTACCGGCCGATAGCGCTCACATCGGCCTGGTGGATCGCATTTTCACCCGTATCGGCGCCCAGGATGAAATTCACAGCGGCCAGTCGACTTTTATGGTGGAGATGGTGGAGACGGCCAACATCCTCAACCATGCCAGCGAACGGTCACTGCTGGTGTTAGACGAATTGGGGCGAGGCACCAGCACCTACGATGGCATGTCCATTGCCTGGGCGGTCATCGAGTACATTCATAGCCATCCCCGCCTGGGCGCCCGCACCCTCTTTGCCACCCATTACCATGAACTGACCACACTGGCCGAACGCCTGCCTCATGTGATCAACTACCATGTAGCTGTCGCCGAACAAGGGGATGATGTTGTGTTTCTGCATGAAATCCGCCCTGGCAGTGCCGACCGCTCTTACGGCATCCATGTCGCCCAACTGGCGGGCTTGCCAAAGCAGGTCATCACCAGAGCCAACGAAATCATGCACCAGCTCGAACAACAGGCCGAGGAGAACGACACCCTTAGCCTTGATTCAGGCAGCCTGCAACTCGATCTATTCAGTGAAGGGCCCGACCCCATTCGCCAGACCATTGAAGAGACCGATGTGAACACGATGACGCCGCTGGAAGCGTTGAACTTCCTGTTTGCGCTACAGCAGCAGGCAAAGCGGCTCTAGGGCTTTTCTGATTTTCTAGTCTGCAAACAGATCCGCCACGGGCATTTCAAAGCCAGCCAAAGCATGTTCGCCACGGAGGGTGTCCCCATCGCCCAGGCGTTCGATCTCTGTTACCGAACAATAAACACTTACTGCTCGGTTGGCAGGCTCCACGACCCATACCTGGCCAACACCGATATGGAAGTATTCTTCCAGCTTCTTCTGCATATCTTGCCAGCGATCGCTTGGTGACATGATCTCTACTATCAGATCCGGTGCGAACTCAAGAAACCCTTGCCCCGGTCTCTTCTCGGATCTGATGTTTGAAACAAAAATGATATCACCGCCACGAACACGGTCAGGATTTCGGCGTGTATAGACGCCAACCTCGCCCCCCATTACCCACCCCTTATTCTGCTGAAGTACAAAGCTCTGCAATGCTCCGCCCAATCGAAATTCTATCATTCCGTGCTCAGCACCAGTCGGGCTCATAGTAACGATCCTCCCATCGATCAGTTCACATGGGCCTATGTCACCCATTTCGTACAATTCAATTCCCGTGATTAACTTGGTTTGGGGTGGTGCTACTAATGTGCTCATAATTTACAACTCCGATTTCTGATACGGCAATTATACACTTGTTAAGATAGGGCGACAATCGTCATTTCGCGCGCTCGGGCACGCCGCTTGTCACACCGGTCTCTTTACGCTACCATTACCCGAACAAGTGAGCGAATTTCCCTTGTGATCCCCCAAACATTCAGTGTGGAGAATATCGTGGCCTTCCTTTTTCGCTGCTTTACGAACCTTCCTCGTTCCTTTACGAATCGTTCCTCCAGGAACCGCATCTTTGTTGCAACCACCCTGTTTCTCGTGCTCCTCCTTTCGGCGTGTGCGACCGTTGTTTCTTCACCAAGCCCAGTCCCATCCACAACGATCTCCCCCTCGGCAATCCCGCCCCCCCCTGCCGACACCACTTTCCCCACCCAAACACCTACCCCCTTACCCGAAGTCTTGACCGTAGATCTGGCCAGCTATCTCTCGCCGGACAGCGCTTTTTCGATCAAAGTACCTGCATCTTGGAAACCAACCGACATCGGCGGCGGCATCCGTTTTCAGGAAACCGAGTTCAGTCCCACCAGCGTTACCGCACATTTTCTGCTTTTGCCGGTCACAGCGGATGCCGGTGCTTATGTAAGTGACATCATCAGCCAGACCTATTCCATTGTGCAGTACAACAATGCCGATAATTTTCTGGAACTAGGCGATGAACTCATGCCGAATGGCCACCGGCAAATTGAATTCCTGGGCCAACTGGATCCCGCCAACCCCATGGCGCATGTCCTTGCCGAACTATGGGTCGAGTCCAACACGCTGCTGGGATTAAGCCTGACCGCACCGGCAGATAACTGGGCGCAGGTGTTGCCTCTATGGGATTTGTTGATCGAGAGTTATCAACCCAAAGCTGTTGATATCGTCCGCAACAGCTTTGGGTTGAATTATGTCCATCCCACCGGTCTGTTCACCATTACTGTGCCTGTCGGTTGGGGGATTGTGGAAGAATACCCTGAGGAAGGTGAGGTTCTACTTAGCGATATCAGCGGTTATGCGCAATTCTCGGTTTCCGCTAACGAGATGACCCGCAGACCTACCCCAAGTGATCTGGCAACCGCCCTAAACGATCTCATGGGTGATGTCACGGAGCAAGAGGGATACGAAGAGTTGAGAAATGAGGAGCCATCCGTCTACGAAAGGATTCATCAATTCGAGATCTTGACCGCAGATGATGGATTCTACCGCACCGAATTGCGGGCGATGAGCGATGGCAACAGGCTAGTCACCACCAGTTTCAATGCCCCGCCCCATGATTGGGAAGTTTTCGCCCCAGCTTACGAACTCATGCTCAGTTCACTGCAACTGGCCCTGGACGCACCCCCCGACGAGGCAACACAGGATGCCGATCCCGTTGCCGGTATCAAAGTGGGTGAGCCTATGTCTTATCTGGCACGCGGGGGAAGACTTTGGGTTTCAGCACCCATCATCAACAATCGTACACGAACTCTCAACGACCTGACGGCGGCTGTCGAACTCTATGATGAAAACGATACTTTGTTGGCGGCAGAATCATGGCGGCTGGGCCAAAAAAGGGTGGGCGCCGGCGCCACCACTTACCTGACTCTGGATATTGGCTCTGATGTCGCACCGATCAAAAAGGCAAGCTATGTACTCGTCAATATTGTCGATGCCAAAGATACCGCCAAAGACGCGCTGCGGCTCTGGGGCTATGAAGGGGGATCCGCCAATATCAACGATGCAGGCGATGCCGTTCTCAAGGTCACTATGCGTAATGCCACCAACAGTATTCAGAAAAGGATTTATATTGTAGCGCTACTGTACGATGAAAACGGCGATCTCTCTTTTGCAAAAGCCGCACCCAGACGGCTACCGCACGCAGTGCCGCCTGGCGAAACCGTGAATCTGAAGATAACGATTGCCGGTCCCCACTCAGGTCTCACTGGATTCGACATCATTGGCGAAGTACCTAAGTAGTCTTTTGGTAGCGTGGTCGCGTGGTCGCGTGGTCGCGTGGTCTGGTGGTCGTTTGGTCGTTTGGTCGTTTGGTCGTTTGGTCATGCGGGTTAGGCTTCTTTACGCAGGCTTCCCGAAAAAATTCAGGTCGGAAGAAATAGTAAAGGTTGAGTAAACAGCGAAAATGATAGGTTTGAGAACAGTTTTCTCAGTACATGTGTTTCCACGTCAAAACCCCATGCTTTCCTCTGCGATCCTCGCGTCCTTCGCGGTGAAACAGCTTTTATTTCCGTGGGCTCTATCAAGCATCGGAAACTCGACCAACGCACCAGAAGACTTACAGGCTAAACGCCCCACCGACCACGCCACTACGCGACCAATAGACCACACGACTACGCGACCAATAGACCACACGACTACGCGACCAATAGACCACACGACTACGCGACCAATAGACCACACGACTACGCGACCAATAGACCACAC
>PIVW01001055.1 GCA_003353825.1 Chloroflexota bacterium | reverse complement strand
TATCGCGACAATGTGGGTAGTTTGTCAGGTGAAGATAAAAGGGATTTCATGATCCTACTTGTTGCTGTAGCGTTGGAGGGTATGGGGCAATGGGGTGATAGCAAGAGCATGAAGATGGGACCGCTCGAATCCTCAGGTCGAACATTCGTAACCACACCAAGTGGTGAGACAGTTGTTGTTCCTAAGGGGTGGGTTGGCCGAACAGCCAATAATGGTAAAGGAATTGTGTATCAAAAGCCCGGAGCAACGAGAAATTCGGATTCAATTCGGATTATGGAGCCAAATGCACGAAATCCAGATGGATATGTTGCATACTATAATAGCTCGAATCAAGCATTAAATGTGGATGGGAATACTGCTAGTAGATCCACTATGCATATCCCTCTCACTCATCAAGGACCACTACCCAAATGGCCACAGTGACGAATCTACAACTCATAGAAACCGATGAATTCTTAAATCTGATTCTTCATGAGTGGCATGTTAATCGTTGCATAATTGACTATACGTTTACCCTTAGGCTGATGTCGAATCATGTGGAAGGGATCGGAATATGCATTCGTGGCGGATTTTCTGTTTACACAGAAAACAAAAGTCTCGATTTTGATGCTGAAGAAGACCCAGAAGGTTTAGGACCTGCGCTGAGTTTAATTCATGCTCCCGTAAATGAAATACAAGCTAGGAAAGATGGAGGTCTAGTGATAGTATTTTCGAAAGCTACACTCACTGTATCGAGGAGCGATCAGTATGAACCATGGGAGTTGTACGGGCCTGACGGGCTACGCATCATAAGTATCCCTGGAGGCGATTTAGCGATCTGGGATTTCGAACCTCCTTCTTAGTGACTTTGATACGCGTACTCCTACTCATCTAGCAAGCGTGTTGAAATCTGGGTTTGGTCTGTGTATTAGCTTGCGAACGCGTTCATTGCGCTGCGTTTACAACCATGCGCTGATTGCTTTCCACAATTTAGCGACAGCCATCATATTTGGAGCGATGCGCCGCCCGCAGCGGCCGCAGATTATTGGACGGGCGTCGGCGTCTATGATCGGGACTATGGCTTTACTGGCGCCGAGGGCAAACTGGACAATCTCACCAGTTTGGGCGGGCTTTCCTATGCCTACAATGACAACGACCATGCCCATGCCGTCACCCACATCAATAGCGTACCCACCTACAGCTACGATGCCGCCGGCAACATGACCAC
>PIVW01000436.1 GCA_003353825.1 Chloroflexota bacterium | reverse complement strand
GTGGTCATGTTGCCGGCGGCATCGTAGCTGTAGGTGGGTACGCTATTGATGTGGGTGACGGCATGGGCATGGTCGTTGTCATTGTAGGCATAGGAAAGCCCGCCCAAACTGGTGAGATTACCCAGCTTGCCCTCGGCGCCGGTAAAGCCATAGTCGCGATCGTAGGTGCCGACGCCCGTCCAGTAGTTGTAGTTGTGGTCGCTGCAATTGCTGTCGCCGGTGAAGGCGTCTGTGAGCCGGTCCAGGTGATCGTAGTCATAGCACTGGCGCTGGCCGCCATTGGCCATGTCCTGGGCGGATTCGATATTGCCCACGGCATCGTAGCTGTAGCTCAGGCCCTGCAAGCTGTCGGGATCGGCCAAGGTACCGGTTTCGATGCTGTGCAGACGGCCGCTGTCAGCAGTCTGCAAAGTCCAGGGGTAATAATCATACTTGTTGCGATATGTGCCGTTGCCCAGCACCCTTTCCTGTACCCGACCCAGGGCATCATAATCCACACTGCTGACCAGTGTCCCGGCCACGCTGCTTACCAGACTCTCCGCTAGGCCCTGGTCGTTGTATTCGTAGGTCAGGTGATCACTGTTGCTGGGGTAGGTCATAGTGGCTACCCGGTCAAGGGGATCGTAGGTGTAATTCGTTTCGAAAACGACCCCCTGTTTGATGGCCACCGTTTCCTTAGTCACCCGCCCCCTGACATCGTAGTCGTAAACCCGCCAACTATCGGGGTGGGCAGACATCCACAACTCGGCCGTAAGTTGGCCTTTGTTGGCACCATAGGGTGCGGGAACCGTATTCCATGTCGGCCAGCGCCAACCATTGATCCACACATTAGCCGGGTACCTGCCGTCATAATAGCGTCGTGTCAGTAGATTGTAGTTGTAGCCGTACGAGTAGTAATCGGGCGGCGTAGCCGAGGAGCAATAGCTGCTGCCCCAATTGTAGAGGGTGTGTGTGAGACGGTTGAGGCCGTCGTAATAGAAGCAGAGATTGTTGTTACGGCTATCGGTCTGCCGTTTGAGATTGCCCGCCGCATCAGAGTCGTAGCTCCATATCCCCATGTCCGGATCATCCATAGAGGTTTTGCGCCCGGCATGGTCGTAGACGATATCAGTATGTACGCTGTTGGCCGGATCATTGGGCAACAGGGTTACATCGGTGAGCAGGCTGCGTGCATCATAGTCGTAGGCGGTTTCGCTGTAAGGGGTTTTGGCGGGCAGGTTTTGCCAGAAAGAGCTGATCCAACTGCTGCCGCTCGTACTGTAGACATCGTCATAGGTATTGACTTCCACGATCCTGCCCAGGCCATCGTCCCGCTGTGTCGTGACATGCCCTTTTTCGTCGAAAGCCGCTGTATACAAGTGGTTGTAGGCTGTGACGACTTCATTTCCATTGGCATGGGTGACTCGTTTGAGGCGATGGGCGCGATCGTACTCGTAGCTGCTGTACGGTTGGTTCCAGTCGGGCTGTAGATAGACGCCGTCGGGGGTGTTGGTCTCGTAGGGGATCGATTCCCGCACGCGTTTGCCCCCATGCTCATATTTCCAGTTGCGCACGATACGTTTCCCCGCCTCTTCGCTCTCGGATTGCTGCTGGATGGTGCGGCCCAAGCCATCGGAGAAGGACCAGGTAGTGAGGTAGTCGCTGCTGTTACAGGCGCCGTTAGTGATTTTCTCGCATTGTTTGTTGATCACATGGCGGGGAACATTGCCGTTGCTGTTGTAGTCCACATATTGGGTAATCACATCCCCATTGCTGGCGCCCAACGGCATCTTGACCGCGGTCGTCCGCCCCAACGAGTCGTAGGCAAAAGTGGTCACCTCGCCATTGACGTCGCTAACCTGGTAGGGCAGGCCGAATGTCAGGTTGAAGTTGCTATGTTGAGGATCGTTGTAGTTGGTGGTGGTGGTGAGGTCGTTTTGGGAGTTGCCATCTACCTGGCGCGTCTCGCCGGTGACCAGGGCGTAGAAACTGCTGTTGTAGGCGTAGTCCACTCCATGGCCGGCGCCATCCTGCGTGCGCGTCAGCCTGTTGTAGGTTGGATCATAGCTATTTTCGACCAACACCACAGGGTTTTGATCCCAGCAATCCCGTTTCTCTGCCTTGGTCAGCAGTCCTTTGGTCGGTGGGGTCAGGTGACTGCCGGAGCGGTCGTAATAGTAGCGTGTTTTTTCCAGGCAGCCATTGCTGCCATGCACAACCTCTTCGGCAAGGCGGTTGACGATGTAGTTGCTCGTGGTTTGAGGGACAAATCTACGTTCGATGCTTCGCTCATAATGGCCGCTCTGGTCATCAAAGATCTCATAACCGATGTTTGTCACATTGGCGTACTGAGTACCCCCCTGGCGGTCGGGGTCATAGGTGTAGTGAGTGTAGGCGGTCCAATGCATATTGGTCTGCTTGGCCTGAATGTAAGTTCGGTGAGCTTGCTCTACTTTGAGCACGAATTCTGTCTCCGAATCCAGCGAAGAATCGGCCACATCCCAACCCCGAACCGTGAACTCCTTCATAGAGGGATCGGTATCAAGCACACGGTAGGTCAAATTCTCTTTACCCCAGCCCCCCTCTTTGTTCGAGTCGACGATGAAAAAGTGTTCGTTGATCGCATCTACTCCGTTGATCGTTTCTTTTTCTTCGACCTTGGTGTAACCGCCGGGGTCTTTATTGTAAGTTGTGTACACGTACTGGCGGTTGTGTGAAAAGCCATTGACGGCATCTGCCCATGTCAGCGACATAACTCTATTGTGTGCAGAATGGTTGTAGGTCGCCGAAACCGTCCCTCCCTGTCCGTTGTCAACATAGTTGAGCAGGCAAGAATCCCCCGACTTGTGACAAATGTTGGTTTGCCGATACGAAAAACTAGTGGTTGGCGCGATGGGAGGCGACTGCGGACTAACCAATTCCGGATCATGTTCATAATCATAGACATCGATTTTCTCTAGTAAGCGGACTTTATTATTGTAACTTTGATCCAGGGCAACTTCCAATGGATCCAGAACATATCGTCGTATGACCTCACTGTTCACAGAAATATCTACATTTTTTAGAGCGTGCGAATGGTAATACAGGAAGATATTGTCTACTGCACTGTTATCACAGTCCGGCCTCCTACACCCTGTGCCATTTCTGGGAAAATCCCCCCTGCTGTCGTAGTAATCAAACTTGATCTCCGTCGTTCCCTGTATACCATTAAAGACTATCTTATCCGGTAACACCGAGCGCACGTACGTTTTATCGTGAGTTGACCCTTTACAATAGATGTTTTCTACGTCTCTCGTGGCACCCACCACATATTCAAACTCTATTGAGTAGTCGCTACTTGCATCGGCGTTGTCAGCGGGGGCGATGATCTCGCTGATGTAAAACTTTTTGTTGTGATGTTTCCACTCCTCCACGCCATCATAATCCCAACACTTCCAAATATCGAGCTGTGGCGCAAATCTGTAAACCGTCCCGTTTGGTATGATTACCTCGTAACCGATAGTAACGTCATTCTCGCCTTTCCACTTTGTGACCCTTATCCAAGGTGCTTCTTCGACCTCCTCGTCACTAATTGTGTAGGTTCTACCCCCTAGATGCATCTTATGTCCGGTGGTCCACGCCCAATTTATATAAGGAATCCCCTCGAGTTCCCACCCCCATCCCACAAGCGAACCGCTAGAGCCGAAATCGTGCGCATTATCGCGCCGCCTGCTGTTATAGCTGAGCGCCAGATCAATATCCAGTCCTTCCGGCATGGGGAAACCGCTGAATAGAGGGTAACGATAAGATAAGGAGCCATTGAAAAGGTTGGCGTTCAAGTTGAAGGCATCTTCCGGCGCCTCGGCTACACCGTTCTGCACGACAAGGATGCTGAAATGGTCAATTTGCGTTTCGATGTACCCTTGCATCTCGTTGGCGATGGTGGTTAAGGGTACGCGCTCCTCCGTTTCCGGATCGATCCACAGCAGATTGGGTGGCACGATCGGTGTTTTGTCGCCCAATGCCTCTTTATAGTACCAACGCACGGTCAGGGGCACCGAGAATTGATGTCTATCTTTGCCTTGCGCATCTTTGGCGTGTAGTTCAAAGCGATGGAGGATGCCTGGTTCGGGCTGGTCGTATATCCCCCTGTAGCTCACTTCGGTGATGGTTTCATCACGAGTGGCAGGCAAATCGATCTCCACCTGGCCATGTTTGCTCTTCCATCGTCCTGCACCCGGCCCTGGTGTCCAAGTCTCAGGGTCGGGCTGTATGACGGTGGCTGTGAATTCAGCCGTTCGTTCCTGCCACACATTGCCATTTACCACACGTAATAAGCCCCGCAACTGCGTCCCTGGTGGTTCCAGGATAAAGACCTCGATATCGAACTCTCGGACTTCGTCAACTTCCAAGTTGGGCAAAGGATAGCTTTTACGCCCCTGCATCTTCAATCCTGTGGCCTCATCCACCACCACCCGCACCCCTTTGGCCATTTCTTGGCCATGATTGCCAGCTGCGACCCGCAGAGTCAGCCTCTGTCCCGGTTCCACATAATGGATGGGTTCCCCTATGATCTCCAAAATCACATCCCCCTCGATCACCACCGGTGTCGACTTGGGTAATCTGTCAACGGGATTCTCTCTGACCGGTGTTGCAGTGGGAGTTGGCGTCGGCGTTGGCGTCTGCAAGCGCTCCTCTCCCGGTGTTGCAGTGGCAGTCGGCGTAACTGTTGGCGTGAGTGTCGGCTCCACCGTTTCCTCGGCTTGATACGCCGCCATTACCACATGTGATGATGCCGCAACCAGAGGCAGCCAGGGCAACGCACTCGCAGGCTCGCGCTCGGCCGGGACATTCTTACGCGGCGAAGTTGCCAAAAGGGGCGACACCGTACTCAGCAACAAACTGACAATAATCAACACATAAACAACAAAGGTCCTTTTACGGGGGGGGG
>PIVW01001054.1 GCA_003353825.1 Chloroflexota bacterium | reverse complement strand
TGGTGAGTCGGTCGAAACGGCTATAGGGGCGATCCCAGGCCCGCACATAGCTCCCGCCCCACCCGAGCTTCGACGGATCATCAGGCGTGCCCTTGAGCAGCCAACCCACCGACGGTGTGTCACCCATTTTGATCGTACCGCCAAGTTTCGTGTTGAAATAGTCGCCGAGTGCGCCCTGACCGGCAACGTGTTGGGCCACAAATGCCTTGTTGCCCCATTCGCCCGCCTGATTGCCGCCGGTGAACCAGCCACGATACGTGGCATTGGACTCGATAATCCACAGGTCGGGATGGTGATCCACTATATACTGGTAGGCGTCCGGGCTCCACTTCTTGTTCGGCCCGCCGATCCAGTAGACGCGCAGCTTGGGCAGGATGTCGGGGGCGTCATGCAGCGCCTGGGCAAGATCTTCAATTAGGCCCCAGACCAGAATATGCAGTGGACGCGGATCATCGCGCCGCGCGCACTCAACGATCCATCTTGATCCCTCAGTCGAACGTCGCACGCCCACGTAGGGTGCACGCTCGGTTTCGCCCTGTTTGGTGATTGCACGCAGCGCATTGGGCGTGGGGTACTGATCAGAATACGTCTTCAGATTGGCATAGTCTTTCTCATAGCAGTCAATGACTCGAAGGATGTCTTGCTTTCGCCCTTGATCGAAAGGCGATGAAATGATGCCTTCGATATCAAGGGCGTTTGCACACACGAACAGATGCACCATGGACTGAAAATCATCAGGGTCGGTACCACCGATATCCGTCGAGACGATGACGCGGCGGCGATCATCCACTATGATTTCGCCCTTTTGCTTGGCATCGCCCCGCTTTGCGCCAGAACCAAGGACAGATGCTATGGTCATTAAAACAAGGATAGCTGTTTTTTTCATATGAAGATCCTTCTATCGCTCCCGTAAGTGGTTGTTTAGTCTGGACGGTCTCTGGAACCGCCCAGCACCGCATTACCCTCGGAAACATAATGGGGCTATTGTGGCAGGTCTCGCTAGCTCCGGCAAGGCTGTTTTGCGTCAAGTTGTTTACATTTTGCGAACAAAGGCCTGTTCTAAATTTCAGGATCTTTGGGGCAATATCCGCAGGTTTGCAAATGGAGCTGTACAATTGAGCTTAAGAAGTACTCTCCAATCCGTTCGCAAAATGTCAACAACTTGACGCAATTTGTCGTTCCCATACACAGGAAAGACCACTATAATTTCGGAT
>PIVW01001053.1 GCA_003353825.1 Chloroflexota bacterium | reverse complement strand
CGCCACCTAGTCGTGCATCAATCGGAGTTCCACCACTAACTAGCCGGAGCCAGCCGGATACGTTGTATGTCTCACCGTTGATAAGACCCAACGCGGCCTGTCCTATCTTACCGCCCACAGGGCCGGGAATAGAAACCGTTGCAGCAGTCATTGTCCCGTCAGGAGCGATCGCGTTATTAGGTGTTACAACAGGCGGGTTGCCTCCACCTAAGGCCCAGTTAGCGTGGTCTAACTCCTGCGAGTAAGTTATGCGGTTCTGAACCTGACCACGACCACCGAACGGCGTGTTGGTTGTGTTGGCTTCTGTGTGTCCTCGTACAGAAAGATCGCCCTCTACATTTGCAGCAACCCCAGCTAACGGTGCGCCACCGATCCCGACCTCGTTGTCTGTGTTCACCTGAATAGCTGCGTCCGTAGACAAAGAAGCGCCATACTCAATCTTGAACAGGTCATCATCGCTGTTGTCAATACCAGCAAGGTATCGTGTGCCTCCAGTCAAAAGGAATTGTGCTAGAGCATCTCCAGCGCCATCCTGTTCAATGGTAATGCCTGCGGTCGCATCTGTATTGGCTGTGTCCTCGTAAGCGTGCAGGATGGAGACAGGGTTTGCCACCGTGCCAACTGAGAGCGAATCCGTAATTTTCACCTCGCCCGTTGTGTTAATTACGAACCGGGTATTAGACCCTAAGTTAATGCTCGAGGATATTTCAAACGCGTCACCGCCTGCGTTCGAAAGACCCATGACCCAACGTTGGCCGCTAGTGAGTAAGAACTGAGCGATTGCGTCCCCGGTACCCCCCTGCTCAATAGTCAGACCTGCCTGATCACCCGTCTCATTATCACTTTGATAAACGTGCAATTTCGAATCAGGTATTACGCCAATGCCAACTTCATTATTGGTATTCACCTGGATGGCCGCATCGGTGGACAAGAACCCGCCGTACTCGATTTTGAATGTGTCATCGTCGCTGTTGTCGATACCAGCTAAATACCGCACACCTCCGGAAAGATACCATTGGGCTAGAGCATCTCCAGTGCCATCTTGCTTAATAGTCAACCCAATGGTTGAGCCGATGAACGTATTGTTGTCGTTGATATGGAACGTGGAAACTGGTTCCTCAGAACCAACGCTAACCCTTCCTGCAATAGTAGCTGTCAGAACAGCACCGCTGCCCAGATCATTACTTCCTGAAATCTTGTAATGACCGCTGCCGG
>PIVW01001052.1 GCA_003353825.1 Chloroflexota bacterium | reverse complement strand
TTCACGCAGTTCTTTGAGGCCCTGAACCTGGGCATTTTCCACTTCAGGGTCAACACGCAACAGAGGAGGTTTTGTCTGCTCATCGGCTTTAAACTCGTTTACCCCGACGATTATGCGCTCGCTCTTTTCGATCTCCATCTGGAATTCATAGGCGCTGTTTTCGATCTGTCGCTGGATAAAACCATCTTCTATTGCATTCACCACACCGCCTGCATTGTCGATCTTTCCGATCAGTTCAGAGGCCTGCGCCTCGATGCGGTCTGTGAGCTCTTCTATTAAATAAGATCCTGCCAGGGGATCGACGGTATTGGCCACACCCGATTCATGGGCGATCACCTGTTGAGTGCGAAGGGCCGTACGTACTGAATCCTCCGTTGGCAGAGACAGCGCCTCATCCCGGGAATTGGTATGCAGAGACTGGGTGCCTCCAAGGACTGCGGACAAAGCCTGCAGTGCGACCCTTACAATATTATTGTCTATCTGCTGGGCAGTAAGAGTATAGCCCGCTGTCTGAGTATGGAAGCGCAGCATCAGGCTTGCGGGTTTCTTTGCATTGAAACGTTCTTTCATAATCCGTGCCCACAATCTTCTGGCAGCACGAAACTTGGCAACCTCTTCCAGAAGATCAGAGGAAGCATTGAAAAAGAACGAAAGCCTCCTGGCAAAATTATCAAGTTCAAGCCCTGCATCGAGCGCGGCCTGCACATAAGTTATTCCGTTAGCAAGTGTGAACGCCACTTCCTGTACCGCCGTGGATCCGGCCTCACGTATATGGTAACCGGAGATGGATATGGTATTGAATGCAGGCGTGTGCTCTGTACACCACTTGAAGATGTCGGTGATCAGCCGCAGACTCGGCTTGGGCGGAAAGATATAAGTCCCGCGTGCCACGTATTCCTTGAGGATATCGTTTTGTATCGTTCCCTTGAGTTTGCTCGTCTCCACTCCCTGCTTTTCAGCCACTGCCACATACATTGCAAGAAGTACGGCAGCGGGTGCATTGATCGTCATGGAAGTTGAAACCTTATCAAGTGGAATCTGGTCAAAAAGTATTTCCATGTCAGCCAGCGAATCGATGGCCACTCCGACCTTCCCTACTTCGCCTGCGGCCATTGGGTGATCGGAATCATAGCCGATTTGTGTCGGCAGATCAAAGGCTATGGAAAGACCTGTGGTTCCCTGATCCAGTAAATACCGGTAGCGGAGATTCGATTCC
>PIVW01000435.1 GCA_003353825.1 Chloroflexota bacterium | reverse complement strand
ACGGACCATAGCTTGGACCAACTCCGGTTGTTCGGTCAAGGTTTTATCTTTGGGCAGCAAACCATTGGCCGGCATCTGAATATAATCATCAATAGCAATGGTGTTAACCTCATCTCCGCCAAGACGCAGTTGTACGGGGCCATTGACAGCGTAGTCATTGGCAGCATCGACAATGCCTTCGCTAACGGCTGCTGCCTGGGTGAAACCGATGTTCTGTAGCGAAATCTCATCCTCCGGCAAACCGGTGGCATATAACAGACCTTTCCAGGCGATATAGCTGGCGCCAAATAGACCGGGTATACCCACTTTCTTGCCGACTAAGTCTTGAGGCTGGGTGATACCACTCTCGGCATTGGCAAAGATAACGACCGGGAATTTGCGGTACCAGGCCGCAACATAATTTACAGGAAGACCTTGCGCACGTCCTAAGATCACCTGTTCGCCACTGGCTACGATGAACTGTCGCTCATCGGTGCCCAATAATTTGAGAAAATCTGTTTCGAATCCATGTTCCAACTCCACAGCCAAATTCTCATCGGAGAAATAACCTTTTTCCAACGCGGCATAAAATGGGGCAAATTGTATGCTGGGGATGAAGCCTAGTCCCAACTGGATTGGGGTTAGGCTTTCCTCTGTTCTTGTTTCTGCTGCGGGTGTTGGTGGTGCACAGGCAGTCATGATAAACGCCAGTACCAGCACGACAAACAGTGAGGCTCTTCGATTATTCATAATTTTATCCGTCCTTGTGAGAGGTAAGACTGAGAATCAAGTGATATGCTGGAGTGAACGCTCAATTAAGAACGTGGTTCCGTATGTTAAGTAAGGGTATCTTCTCAATATTCCGGGGCACTCACCGAATGAATTCGAGTTCTGGGGGCGGGGTTCTACGAACCTACGCCGGACGTCCACCTTCGTGGACGGGTTGGCTCCCCCAAGTTATTGAGAAGATACAAGTAAGGGCCGGAATGTTTCTTAATAACCAGAGCACTATCAGCCCTTACTTAAAAGGGGTTCGGAGCGAAATGACATCTTTTAGTTAAACTGAACTCCACTTATTCTGTCCTCAGTCCTATGGTAGATTGGTCGAATACGGTTGTAGGTTTCAGTCACTCAACCGCTGCCAGGCCAACAGTCGGTATTCCAAAAGGCTGACCAAGCTGTACAGACCCAGCGCGATGATGACCAAGGTGAACAACGACACGAAAAGTAAAGGTGTATCGAGCAACCCGCGTGATAGGTTGATCAGAAATCCCAGACCCCGATTTGCACCGACGAATTCGCCGATCACGGCACCGATCACGGCAAGGGTCACACCTACTTTCAGGCCGCCAAATAAGACAGGCAGAGCCGAAGGTATTTCCAGCTTGGTGAATACTGCCCAGCGAGAAGCTCTTAGGGAGCGCATAAGAGCAACTAATTCCGGTTCAACTGAACGGAGCCCCACAACGGTGTTGACCAGAGCGGGGAAAAACAGGGTGAGGGCCGCAACGAGGATGGTACGTGATTCTCCGTGCTGAATCCAAATAACCAACAGGGGAGCCAGGGCGATGATGGGGAATGATTGCAAAGCAACGATGTACGGTGACAGTAATTGGTCGAGCGTGGGGGACTTGGCGAGGAAATAACCCAACGAAGTAGCCACGATCAACCCCAGTGCCAGCCCTAGCAGGATCTCGAGCAATGTCGTGCTGGAATGAAACCAGAAACTGCCGTCAGCCAGCATCAACTGGAATTTCGCCCAAACATGGATGGGTCTGGGAAGGATAAAGATGGGGTACGCCTGCCAACGGACTAAGCCTTCCCAGGCTAAAAGAAATAGGGCTAGAGTCAGTGGCGCCAATAAGAGCCTGCCCAGCAACATACGATTTCTGCGTATGAATGCATTGGCCTTTGCCATAGGTGCTCGCATGGCGCTTTCCCCAGAAGCACTGTTTTCTGGTAAGGGCTGGTTTGCAGGCTTTAGGAGTTCGCTGTTTTCGGCCATAATGGCTGGTTTTACGTCAGGTTAACAACAGTATGTGTTCTATTCGTACGGTATAAGTGAAATAAAAAACGGCAATCAAGTCGTGCCTGATCGCCGCATACAATGCAAACGGAGCATTCGAAAAAATGCCCGGGTCACGACCCTCTTTTATCCGGACTATACCGTCGGCTCCGGTTTTGCACCGGATCTGCTGTCACCTCGACGAGTTTGGTGAATTTCGGTATCGAGGTCGCTCGCGGGCTCACCTGGTCAAACCAGGTTTACCGCCGGTCGGGAATTGTGCATGGCATCGAACAATGATCAACGTCATACACGCACCCTGCCCTGAAGGTCAGGATTATTTATCTACTTGCAAGTATTATATCAGACGCCCCAACTTGCAGTGAAATAGCTTCCTCTTACAGCGCATCGCTTGCATTTGCAAGGCAATTGCGTGACAGGATGAAGGGGTGACACGGTGAAAGGGTGATATGGTAAAGGGGTGACAGGATAAGCGCGCGACCAAAAGACCATGCGACCACCAGACTAACTAACCACACGACTAACCTGTCAATCAAGACGCAGCAATGGCATGAACAAGGGATAACTGGGCGTTAGGGTGGCGGTAGGGGTGGGGGTAGGGGTAGGGCTTAGCGTTGAGGTCGGTGTGGCGGTGGGTGTTGGCCAGACTATAGGCGTGCTAGACAGACAAAAGCTAGCAAAATGGGTTCTTTTAATGCCAAATGAATCAAGTACCCTCGGCGCCGAGAAAACACACTTGTCCTTGATATCGAGACTATAAACATCCCTTGATACATCCCACAGTCCTGCCAGCCGAATGTCTTGTGGATCCGACACATCATATATCCCGATACCGCTTTCCATCTCCTGTGGGCCAGGGTGGGAGTTCGCCATAGAGAAGTAGAGTAATCCATCCTCGATAATCAAGTTTCTGGCCCACCAAGGGATTTCGACAAGAGCGACTTGGACTGGATTTGTAGCGTCTAGGATGTCATATATGGTGAGGATATATCTGGGATCGTCGATTCCTTTCGTTATCCACATTACATAGGCGAAGGTTTCGTCCACGGCCATATCCAGTATCCAAGTTGCATGAAGCTCAGGCCACCATGGTTCCGGAAAATGACCGAGTACAATTGGATCTGAGCGATCTGAGATATCATATATTGTGACCCAAAGATCAGTTACGAAATACGCGAGATTGTCTACGATACGTATACCGCTATCTGGTCCGAAGTTAGAACTATAAATATAAGTCGGTGAGCTGGGATTAGAAACGTCCAGTATTACGGTTGTTGCAAACCATGTACTAGTCAGGTAAACGGTCTGATCTTCGACCAGTATGCGCTCAAAGGCGTGCCAATGATTGAAAACGCCAATGGGTAGGGGATCGGTGGGATCGGATACGTCAAAAACATACATGCCGTTTTCCTCGTCCCCTTCGTCCAAATCTGCTAATATATACAGATGCTCTCCTTCTACGTCGAAAGGTCCCCATTTCCCATTAACACGAGCGGGCACACGCCCGACCAGCCTGGGAGACAGTGGTTCGGAAATATCAAAAACGGCGATCTCTCTCTCTGGATAAACCAGAACATAAGCGTAGGAACCCTCTACAACAACAGAATATTTTGAATCTCCTGCATCAAGAGGTGAGTCTGGCGCCAGTTCAACATCTGCCGTTCCTTGGATATGTGGCTGTGGCTGTGCCGCAAATGATCTGGCGTTCGCGCTAGTTATCAACATCAACATCAATGTTAATAGAATCAAGACATACTTCATGTTTCGCCTCCCTTTTATCAGGTTCGTTTAGGGACACGGGGTAGTGAAATTGATCGGATTGGTTTATCTGCAATGACCTTGGTTCTCTATCAGGTAGGCTCACCTCCCACACAATCGTCGTGGTGTGTGAGAGGTGAGTTGGCTGACGAGATCATATCACAAAGATATTAGTGGGAATAATGGATTGTCAGTTGGGGACGTTTGTCGGCATCCCAGTACTCGTTTGAGGGGAAGATGACTGCTTTGTTCACACCTTCGTGCTCGGCGTAGAGAATGAAGCTATCATACCCTTTCTGGATTAAATCTCCGACATCAAATCGTAGCCAATTGCCCTCTTCAGTGTCGATGAGCGTCTTGCTGTCTGTAGGCTCGGTTCGATCCAGCTCCCCCTTTGCGCCCGCAATTTGCCATGGATTGCCCGTCCCATCCGCGGTCCAGGTTGTCTGTGCAGCCTGCCAATCGCGCTCGATCCCTGCCAGGTGTACGGTGATGTCTCCGCCGTTGACTGATTGGCTCTGGTAGTAGACCGATAGGTAGGCATCGATTACATGGATGTTATCAGGTAAGGCGAGACCTTCGAACCCAATCAACGAGGACATGACCTCATCCTCACTGCTGCTGGCACGTGCATAGAGATAGGGGAACGTGCTGTGGGGGGTTGGAGATTCCCAATTTGTGGTCAGGATGTACGTGTCTTCTCCCCCCAGATAGCCATTCTGTCCGTGCTGGAAGGCTATGGTATTGGAGTCTAAACTGTATTTGAGAGGGCCTACCGCTGGCGTAATGCCTGGCGATTGTCCCCACCACATCTTTACGTCGTCCCAACTCATATCTTCGTCCCATTCATCCCAGGACTCCCAATCGCTGGAAAGTTGAACTTGCGTTATGGGATAAATGAGTGTCAAGTTATTTAGGCTATAGGCAAATAGTTCCTTATCCTTCGTATCCTGATAGACATTCAGCGCGATCCTATGTTCTCCGTCAGGCCCGGCTCCATCAATCTCAATTCGTATTCTGTACCACTCACCACGTTCCAACTCAAAACCTGGGCATGGTTCATGGAACCGGTACAGAGATAAAGAAGCACGTTTACAATTGAATGAGGAGAAAGGCTAAAAGGGCATAGGCGGTCTTTGCTCCGAGCAGTGATTGCGAGGAGCAAAG
>PIVW01001051.1 GCA_003353825.1 Chloroflexota bacterium | reverse complement strand
TTCGGGCAACTGACCACGATAGAATTCCTGGCAGGGGCAGTATTGCCAATATCCACCATGCTGGCGAGGTCATGAATAATCCACCTATCACATTCCAAAGTAGGCCCATAACCAGACCCGTGATAATACCCGCCTGAGACCCACTCAACCAGCGCTCATAATTTCGTTCCCGCATCCAAAACCTCCTGCCATCTTCGGAAAGTCCGAAGATAGAAACAAACACCATCTAGCCTCACATCTTTAGACAAAATCCGGCTTGGCCCCCTTCTCACCCAGGGTTCCCTCCCAGCTCTCTGGCCCAACCTCCTCCTCCTCTTCGGCCTCGATCTCCAATGCCGTGGTAGTACCACTCGACGGCCCAGTTTCGTCCAAGCTCACCTCGTCATCCTCTTTTGCGTCGGCATCGGCCGGGTTTACGACAGTCCGATGATGCCCACCTAAGGCCATAGCAGTAGCACCACCAGGCGACTCGGTTTCGTCCAGGTTTACCTCGGCATCCTTTTTTGCGTCGGCATCGGCGGTTGGGGTTACGACAGCCCGATGATGCCCACCCAATGCCATAACAGTAGCGCTACTTGGTGCCCCGGTTTCTTCCAGGTTCACCTCGGTATCCTCTTTCACGCCATCATTAGTCGGGTTTGCAACAGTCCGATGATGCCCCCCCCATGCTGTAGCTGTAGCGCTACTCGGCGGTGATGCCGGGACGACGATCGGCGACTGAGCCACCATTTCATCCGCTACCGGGATGTCGGTTTCTTCTCGCTTCACCCCGGTATCCTCTTTCACGGCATCATCATTGGTTTGGTTCACCACAGCCTGCTGCCCACCCAATGCCGCAATACCCTTCAGTGGTGATGCCGGAATGGGTGGCGGCTGAGTCGCTGCCACTTCATCCGCTGCTGGGACATCGGTTACCCTGGGATCCTCTTTTGCAGCAGCATCATCATCGGCGCTTGGGTTTACAACAGTCCGATGATGCCCACCCAATGTCGTAGCAACACCACTCGGCGGCGGTGTCGGGACGACGATCGGTGACTGAGCCGCCACCTCATCCGCTGTCGAGATGTCGGTTTCGTCGCTCCAGTCAGGAGCATCTTCCAGGGGACCATTATTCCGCTGTTGCTTTGGTCTGGCTTGATACATCGATACATTCTGCTCGAGCTTGGACACTTTGGTCTGCATGAATAGGACAAATTTACGATTCATCTCTAGCAGGTG
>PIVW01000434.1 GCA_003353825.1 Chloroflexota bacterium | reverse complement strand
CAATATTCCGGGGCACTCGCCGAATGAATTCGGGCTCTGGGGGCGGGGTTCTACGAACCTACGCCGAACGTCCACCTTCGTGGACGGGTTAGTTCCCCCAAGTTATTGAGAAGATACATGAAGTACGTGAAACGATACGCCGGCGTGGACTGGCGGATTCAACAGAAAAACACGTATACCAGTTGGATCAAACGGTACACTTCTCCCGAAACTTATCATCTCCCCGTTGCAGGCACATCTACGACTGGTCAAAAAGAAACACGAACGAGATCTATCGCTCGGGCGCGGCCATGCCTGGGTCCCGCTTGCCTTGAGACGCAAGTATCCACAAGCGGAACGTGAGTGGCAATGGCAGTACGCCTTTCCCTCACGCAGGTTGAGTCACCCTACAATCACGGTACGGGATCCCCGATTCATATCGACAGATAAGATTCAAGAATCATACCAAGCGTAATCGAGAGCGTTACCTATGACCCTCATCCAACCCACCTGGCTCATCACCACCCCCCACCAACCCCCCAAACAAAACTGGGGCGTACGCGTTACCGACGACGTCATCGATGCAGTCGGGCCTAACGATGATCTGAAGTCAGATTATCCCGACGACGACATGGTCGACGTCTCCGGTCATATCCTGGCCCCAGGCTTTGTCAATGCCCACACCCATCTCTACGGCGTGCTGGCCCATGGCATCCCCCTGGCCAATGCACCTTCAGATTTCTGGGCCTTTCTCGCCGATTTCTGGTGGCCGTTGGTGGAAGATGCACTCGATCATGAAATGATCTGCGCGGCCACCGACTGGGTCTGCGTTGAAATGCTGCGCAGTGGCGTCACCAGTTTCTACGATTGCCTGGAGGCGCCTTTTGCTATCCCCGATGCACTCCCGGCCCAAAAAGAGGTCGTGGATAATAGGGGGCTGCGGGGCATCCTCTCTTTCGAAGCCACCGAGCGTGTGAGCGAAGAGAATGGGCAGGTGGGGTTGCAGGAAAATGCCCGGTTTATCGACCACTGCCGGAGCGAAGGCGGGGTGAACACAAGTGTTCCCTTAGTCCAAGGCTTGATGTGCTTCCACACCACCTTCACCTGCTCGGCTGACTTCATCCGCCAGGCCTTTGCCCTGGGCGCCGAACGCAACGTGCTTACACACATGCATTGCAACGAGGGTGTGCATGAGCCCAACTACGCGCTCGAGCATTTTGGTAAACACACACTCGAATACTATGATGACCTTGGCGTGACCGGCCCCAACATGCTGGCCTCACAGTGCGTCCAGCTTTCGGAGAAGGAACGCGCCATCATCGCCGAGCGAGGCATCAAGGTGACGCACATGCCTCTCAGCAATTGCGAAGTAGGCGGTGGTATCGCCCCGATCCCGCAGCAGATCGAGGCGGGCGTAACGGTGGGGCTCGGCTCTGATGGCTATATCAACGATTTCTTCGAAGTGATGCGGGGGGCTTTCCTCATCCACAAAGCCAACCAACTCAACCCTCAGGTTATGCCCGGCCATGAGGTGCTCTATCTGGCGACCGAAGGTGGGGCGAGATCCATCGGCTTGGAGCAAGTAGGACGCTTGCAGCCAGGCTGGGCGGCCGATTGTCAGATCATAGACGCCAGCTTCCCCACGCCGGTGGCTGAGCACAATCTCTACGAACAACTGGTGCTCTGGCGCAACCATACCCATGTTCGAGATGTGATGGTGGCAGGGCAGTGGCGGGTACGTAACGGAGTGGTGCTGGATGCCGATCTAGGAGCGATGCGGGCTCGCACACATGCGGCGGCGCAACGTATGTGGGCAAAGGCGACATAGTCTGTTTGAGTCAGCACTAGCAAATGTCCTGCTACTTATACGAACCCAGCGTCAATCCGCCGATAAAGTATCGCTGGAGGGCAAAGAACACGATCAACGTGGGAACGGCCGCCAACAGCGCACCTGCCACAATCAACGGCCAGTCGGTGATGAACTGTCCCTGTAAGCTGGCCAGCCCGGACGTGACCGGTTTGAGGGAATCGTCTTGAATCAAAATCAGCGCCCATATGTAATCGTTGAAAATCCAGGTGAACTCAAGGATGGCAACGGCGGCAATGGCAGGAACCGTCAGCGGCATGACGATTCGCCAATAGATCTTAAACTCGCTGGCACCGTCGATACGTGCTGCATCCATGATCTCGCCCGGGAGCGTTCGCATGAAATTGCGCAGCACAAATGTGCAGAATCCCAGCTGGAAGGCAATATGGATGATGATTACGCTGGAAAAAGTGTTGTATATCCCCAGTTTGTTGGATAGTAGAAAGACCGGTAACAACAGAATCTGGAATGGCAGCATGGTCCCTGCCACGTACATGAAGTAGATGGGCTTGTTAGCACGGAATCGATAGCGAGCGAGCGCAAAAGCGGACAACGAAGAGAGGAAAATCGTCCCGATCAGCGCTGGAATCGTAATGATAAAGCTATTGAGAAGATAACGACTGACGCGACCTTTTATCCAGGCATTAGGATAATTCTCAAATGTTATCTCGCTGGGAATGCTCCAAAAACCATTGAGACTGATATCTTCTTGTGTGCGTACCGAGGTGATGATAGCGCTAAAAAACGGCGACATGTAGACAAGTACGAACACTATCAAAAAGATATATAGGAGAGCTTTGGCCCATTTACCTCTTCGGTGGCTTGATGTTACAACGCTGGGTGCTACAGAAGTTATCGCTTGCGTGTCAGTAGTCATGACCTCCCTCCTCAATACTCTAATTCTTCCTGCATCACACGCCACAGATAAGCGATGATGAAGACGAAACTAATGATAAACAGAACTACCGCAGTGGCCGCGCCCAAACCCATCCTATAATTATTAAAAGCCTGGATGTACATTAGACTCGCCAATACGCTGGATGAATTGGCCGGTCCGCCTCGGGTCATTATCTGAACCAGATCGAAGGTGCGTAACGAGTCGATCACGGAGATCACGATCACAATGGTCGTGACCGGAGCCAGCAGCGGAAAAGTTATCTTCCAAAAGGATTGCCAGGCATTGGCGCCATCGACACGGGCTGCTTCTAGCAAAGAGGTGTCCACGTTTTTCAGACCCGCCACATACAAGATCATCACATACCCGATCTGCCGCCAAGATGCAGCGGTGATGATCGACCAGGTCGCCAGATCTTTATCGGCCAACCAACCAGGCGTATCATCCACGCCGATGCTCGTTAAAAAGGAGTTGATTAGTCCGGACCTGGGATTGTACACCCAGGCCCATATCAGCGCCACCACCGCAAATGACAGCACTTGCGGTAAAAAGATACCCATCTTGAAAACACGATCGCCCCTGATTTCACGATTGAGCAGAACTGCCAGACCTAGTCCCATTGCCAAGGGAAGCGTGGTAAATGCGATCAGCCACTTAAAGTTGTTGATCAAGGAATACTCAAAGGCTGAGGGAACTCGTTTTCCCAGACTTCCGAACAAGGTGGCGAAGTTCTCGAGTCCAATAAACTGCGGATTCGGCGAAATGCCATCCCAATCAGTCATGCTCAAATAAAACGTGTAGAGCATGGGACCGATGATCCAGATCAAGTACAGAATCAAAGGAATGATGATGAATAGATAAGGCGTCCAACGGATTTTCCGTTTTCGTTTAGGACTCGGTGCTGTAATCGCCATGGGCTGCCTCCATAAATATGCCGTATCGAAAAAAAGACCTACCGGGCGGTACACCCGGTAGGTCTTGGGTGAGCGATTGATCATCACTCAGCAAAAATCTCCTGTCGAGCAGCTTCGAGTCCAGCAAGGAGATCGTCGAGGGTTTCGTCGTTGTAAGGATCATCCCAGAATGCCATCATTGCATTCATGCCAACGTCGGCCATTTCGGGCGTGGTATCACGGTCATAGAATTGGACGACCAAATCGGCGCCCTGGATCAAATCAAGACCCTTCTGTTGCATGGGTGTGTACAATGCCGGATCAACGTCAGGGTTAACCGCAAGTCGACCTAGTTCCTTGACCACCTGCGTTTGGGCTTCGGCGCTGCCTAAGAAGGCCAGAAATTCTTTGCCGCCGTCCACATTATTGGCATTGACAGACATGAAGTAACCGTCCGTAGGTGCATCTTCACCGATGGGCATGGCAGGATCAATGATGGGGAATCGGACGAAGTCCATATCGGCCTGCACATCCTCGGCGACCTCGTCCAAAATGAATTGGCCCATCAGATACATGGCGGCATCGCCCTGGTTGAGCGGATCGAGCCCCTCTTGCCAGCTGTAGGCTGCAGCATCATCGATAAAGCAGTTATGATCAAACAACTCGCGCCACTTCTCGAAAACTGCCCTGACACGTGGATCATCATAGCTCTCTTTACCCAGCATGAGATTGAGATGGAATTCGGGGCCGTTCAGTCGCATGTTGATGTAATCAAACCAGGCAGCGGCGGTCCAACGGAATTTCGTGCCGATGGTTATGGGAATAACGCCGGCGTCATTGAGCGTATCGCAAGCGGCCAGCATATCGTCCCAAGTTTCCGGTGGGGTGATGCCATGTTCATCCAGAATCGATTGGCGGAAGAACATCGCCCACCAATACCACTCCAGAGGCACGAAATAGGCGTTGCCATCTACCTCAGACATGGCACGGAAACCCTTGGGGAAGGACTCATTCCAGCCCTCTTCTTCCCAAAGATCACTGATATCCAAGATCAGGCCCCTGTCGATGAAGAATCGGGCCCGGTTACCGGCAAACCAGGTCATTACATCGGGTGCGGGATCGGCAACCAGGTAGGCTCGAATCGCTTGTTTGAAGTCCTCATGGTTGACCGTCGATAGCTGGATGGGTGTTTCTGGGTTCTGCTCGTTAAACATCTCTACGAGCATTTCATCCACCCTGCGCACTTCAGGATCGCTACGATAGGAGTTGTAGATGACCGGCTGCACTTCTTTGATCACTTCCTTTTCG
>PIVW01001050.1 GCA_003353825.1 Chloroflexota bacterium | reverse complement strand
GCAAGTCACGCGATATGTTTTGGGAACCGGGCAATCGCATGGCAACCCATCAAGCTGCCACCGGACAGGTCATTTGGGACAATCCTATTAAACACTCGGGCCCCTGCATGTTGCACAGGGATAAGATCATCACCCAGACCACGGCCTATGAACTGCTCACCGGCCGGCAATGGACACGGGCACACCCCTTAACCGGCGAGCCGGTCCCCTGGCAGTACACGCGTAACTACGGCTGCGGCTCGGTCACGGCCAGTGAAAACATCTTGACCTTTCGCTCCGCAGCGGCCGGCTACTTTGATCTGGCTGAAGACGGAGGCACAGGCAACTTTGGCGGATTCCGAGCCGGATGCTCATCCAATCTGATCGTGGCCAATGGCGTATTGAATGCCCCGGATTATACAAGCACCTGCACCTGCAGCTATCAAAACCAGACATCCTTGGCACTTGTCCACATGCCCGAGGTGGAGATGTGGACCTTTAACACCGATTTTCGCAAGGCTTTAACCGTCACTGAAATATAACATTCGAGCCGCCAGATTGTTAGCTGAATTTCAGTGTGAGTTTTGTGCGATCAAGGCCTGGAAGGCGTAGCGGAAGGGTATCCCATGGCACCTGGCGTAGGATAGGATTGTGAGCACGTCGAGGATACATGACGTTGATAGTACGGCCGTCCACTTCAATAATTCCCTTGCCGCGTACGAAATGACGATAAAGCGTGGGGGCATCACAATCTTCGAAACCGCGAAGCTTTTTGGCCAACATGGTGTAGAGCGTATCGGCAATCATGGTTAGCGATATATCAAAATGGACCTTGACAACAATGGGCGATGATAAAGCATTGAGATGGAAGAACTTGACGGCCTCAGCAATGCCGTTCTCTACTCGCCACCTGCGAGCATAGTGACCGACTAATAAATCTAACGACATATTAAAGTCGTTGCTGATCAGGAACGATGGCTTTTCACGGCCATTGCCACGAACAATGACTTGGCGTATCTGGCCTTCGTAGTCACGCAACCGAATAAGTGACTCGTGTACTTGTAGATTCGCGTACTTTCTTTTCGCGTGAGGGATATGTATTCGCTGCCAATTGTCGAGTGTGTCCACATGATCGATCAGTTTCTTACCACGACGGCGAAGCGTGATAAACTTCACCCCGTGCTTGTCGTTGAGTTCAGAGAGTTTGGCATAGGACGTAAACTTTGAATCAAAAACCAGTGT
>PIVW01001049.1 GCA_003353825.1 Chloroflexota bacterium | reverse complement strand
CGCGAGGATTTGGCGCGAATGATTGTTGATGGCGCACTCACAAAGAATGGGACGCCAATCACTATTGACGATCTCGGCACGAATACCTCAAGGCCTGATTCCGTTGCTCGAGAAGATCTTGAGCTCGCTATTCGAGAATTAGACAACCAAATGGCTCGCGCGAGCGGTCAGCGAAATGATGGAATTGGCCGTGTGTATCAGCCCACCCAAGAAGAAGCCTTAGCGGCTGCTATGGCTTCAGGCGAAGTCAGTGGCGCTGATTTAGCAGCAGGCTGGCGAGATGGCAGCCAACGCAGTGCATCTGCTCCAGTTGAGGCGCTATTTGAAGCTGAGAGTTATGGGACGACGCCAGGTAAAGCCCTTTGGGCTGCTGGAAATATCGACGGCTCTGGCCGAACTGTTTCATCGAAATATCAAGTCAATGACGCTTCGATTGCCGATACGTCTGTGGCTGATCAGATGGAATCGAACTACAACAACACCGATGACTTTGAAACTGTTGGTCAATACGCCAATCCAGATCTGAGTTCCTACTCGATCGCTACTGATCTCTCTCCTGAAGAGCAAACCGGTCGAATGATCGCTGCTGATGCCTACGCCAACATGACAGGCCTCGATCAATACGCATCCGACCCTCGAATGGCCGAACAAGTTGAGTCTCAGCTTGGTACTTATCAAAAAGGCAGTGTTGTCGACTTGATTTATAACGATGCAGCCCGCACGGCCCATGGAACCCCTGGTGCAGCGCAAATTCGCACTTCGGCTGCGAAATTTGTCGGCGACGTCACCGCTCAAGGCGGTCGATTCGCTGGATCAGCAGGCCCTGTGACGTTCGAGGACGAATACCGAGAGAAAGGCGCGATTGCTGACGCTGCTGCTCCGGTGCAACAAGCCACTAGCCAGGGTGTGACTAACACTGAAAACTTCTCTCAGATCAATGCGCCAGCGCCGCAACCTGTAGAAGTCGCTGGATACAACAATCGCTATGGGCGTGGACCAAGGAGGTAATCTGTCAGCGCAGATAGACTGCTGACAGAAACTGCATACTCAGGCAGGCATGGCGATTAGCGACCAAATCATTCGCCGTGGCAGTCGCGGCAAACGTGTTCTTATTCCAGAGAACACAATCCCCAAGTATCTATGGGGGCCAACATCAGATCGACGCCACAAAGTTGGCGCTGATATTGACCGTATTACCGGTGATGTTGACCTCTACGAGGTG
>PIVW01000433.1 GCA_003353825.1 Chloroflexota bacterium | reverse complement strand
CTGAATTCAACCTCTCTCGGTCGTTTCAGCCACTTCTTATCCCTTTTTCTGCCTGTTGCCAAGCCTGTCCTCTCAAGCAGGCTTGGTTATTATGTACTTTTTTTGGCCAAAGTCGAGTTCGTGATGGGTGAGTTATTTCGTCGACTTGCTCATGCCGTGGCAGAGCATTTCCAGTTCAAGTATGTGGAACAAGAGGACAGGAACGTGACCGAATATTTATACCGTATCAGGCAACTTCCAAAAGATGCAGAGACCCTGTAGAAAGAGATCGATTTTTACAGATCCTTTTCATCTCTGCCCGGCCGATATCAGGAGAGAATCCCATGAACTCAGATGAGACTGTTCGTCAGCAGGTGCGCTTTTTGTTGGAGGGAGGAGGTGCTCATATGTCACTGGATCAGGCTGTCGCCGAGTTCCCGATCGAGCACATAAACACGCGCCCGACCAACGTATCCTACAGCTTCTGGCACCTACTCGAGCATATTCATATCGCCCAGTGGGATATCCTCGACTTCTGCCGAAACGCCGATTACCAGCACATACAATGGCCCGATGCCTATTGGCCCGCTGCTGACGCCATTGCAGATGCACAACAATGGCAAGCGACAGTGGACGGCATCCGCCATGATTTAGCCGCCATGATCGCACTGGTGGCAGATCCAAACACAGATATTTATTCGGACCTGCCACACGCCCCCGGCTACAACATTCTGCGAGAAGCGCTGCTCATCGCCGAACACAATGCCTATCACGTCGGTGAGTTTGCCATTCTGCGACAGGTGCTGGGGATTTGGCCTGATGTTTGAGTGAGAGTCAGAAGTCGGAGGTCGGTGGCCGTGCTGCCGCAATTTTCGGATTACATCCATCGCTCCGCCTTGCCACTGGCGACTACTGCTTCGATGACGCGCATGTTGGCGACGGCGTCCTCGATGGGCGTGGGAACGGGGGTGTCGTTGAGAATGGCCTGTGAGAACAAGTCGCCCTGGATCGTGTATTGATCGACCACATCCAGCAGAATCTCTTCGATCTCCTCACCTCGTTGCACCCATACGCGGCAGGGCCGATCCGGCGGGGCATTTGCTGGGATCTCGATCTCGATTCGACCTGATATGCCGAAAATATTAACCCGCTGATAACTCGCAAGCTGTGTACTGATGGTGAAGGTTGAACTGCCGCTGCCAAAGTCCATCAAGGCAGATACCAGGCGATCGGTCTTGAAATCAGGATCGTAGTCCAGCAAACCAAGCACACGCTGCGGCTCGGTATCGAACAAGAAGCGGGCAAAGGAGATGGCATAGCAACCGATATCCATCAAACCGCCGCCACCGATATCGGCGATATTTCGCACGTTGTTGGGATCAGCATTGAAATATGAGAAGAAAGTCTGTATTGTACGCAGTTCGCCGATCTGTCCTTCATCGACAAGTCGTTTGGCGAGCTGCCATTGGGGATGGCGCCGGTACATAAACGCTTCCATGACCTTGAGATCAGGATGTTGTTTGGCCGAGTCAACCAGAAGCTGGCCTTCCTGCGCTGTCAGGGCGATCGGTTTTTCGCATAGCACATGTTTGCCGGCCTCAAGCGCCCGTATCGACCAGGGCACATGCAGGTGATTGGGCAGCGGGTTGTAGACCGCGTCGATATCAGGATCGGCTAATAGCTCTTCATAAGAACCATATGATTTGGGGATATCCAGGCTATCGGCAGCGCTGCGAGCACTGTCCAGATCGCGCGATGAGATGGCGACGACATCGCAGAACTCACCCTTTTGCATGGCAGGGATAACTTTTGCTGTACCGATATTAGCGGTGCTGATAATACCCCAACGAACTTTGCTCATGTTTGCACTCCCTTGAGAGATGATGGCAATAAGAGAAAACTGACACTCTATCTTAGCACTATCATACTGCCACTCGCACATGATGCCAATCTCGACCCTTGGAAGAGGTGTTGCCCGTAGCGACCGCTGTTGGTATGCTTGTTGTGAAGAGGGAGGACCGGCATTCATCATACGCATAACTGCGAATCATTCAATACAGGTACCTACCCATGTGCAGAAGCATCAAACAACTGCGATACCCGCACCGCCCGCCAACGGACGAAGAATTGCATGCTGCGGCGCTTCAGTATGTCCGCAAGATCTCCGGCTACCGCAAGCCATCCAAGGCCAACCAACTCGCTTTCGAACAGGCAATTGCCGAGATCGCGCACACAACTCGTACACTTTTCAATGACCTGTATTGGCTCACCTAAAAATAGATCGTGACAAGCAATCAAGGTCGACACGACAGCAAGAATGGTGAGGTTTGAACGTGTTGTTCTTTGTGAAAGCCCGTGATTTTCCTTGCGATCTCTGCGTCCTCTGCGGTGAAACAGCTTTTTTCAGTGGACTCATTTGAGTAATTGATAAATCTGGGGCAAAGGCGCCGGGACCTCTAGTCCATCTGCACCACTGCCCTAATCACACCATCCCTATAGTTAGCGACCATCTCGAATGCGTCGGGGATATCGGTCAACGTTAGAAAATGCGTGGCGATTGCCTTTAGATCGACCATGCCTTTTTGTACCATGAGGATAGCACGAGGATAGGCAAATTTCATGCGTCTCACCATTTTGATAGTGAGACCTTTGCGACGAATGACCGAAGCCGTGAAGACGAGCTGGTCATCTCCGCCGGGAATGCCGCAAATGACCAAGGTACCGCCTGGACGCAACATTTCTGCGCCTTGCTGAGAAGTGTCTCTATCACCCACTGCCTCGAAGGCGATATCGACACCCCGACCGTCGCTGGCACGCATCACTTCTGCCACGACATCCTGCTCATTAGGGTCGAACACCTCGTCGGCAATATAAATCAAGGCGAAGGCACGCCGCTCTGCGATGGGTTCGGTCATGAGAATCTGTCCGGCTCCTGCAGCTTTGGCCACGGCAGCTATAAGAAGCCCGATGGGTCCGGCCCCAAGCACCACGATCGTCTCCCCCACACGGATATGAGCAAGATCGACGGTGTGAATAGCTACCCCCAGCGGTTCGAGCAAGGCACCGTCGACCGCTGTAAACCCTTCGGGCAAGGGAATACAATTATGGGCGGGCATAACGGCATATTCGGAAAATACACCATCGATGGGGGGCGTGCCGCAGAAGCGCACATTCGGACAAAGGTTGGGGTGGCCAGTTTCGCACATCTCGCAATGGCCGCAATGGATGGCAGGCTCGACCGCCACCAGTTGTCCAACCTCCAGGCTCTCGACACCTTCACCCAACCCGGCGACATAGGCTGAAGGCTCGTGCCCCATGATGATGGGTTCAGTGACGACAGCTTCGCCGATGGCGCCATCTACATAGTAATGGACGTCTGAACCGCAGACGCCCACGGCTGCCAATTTGAGCAGCACTTCACCTGGGCCGGGCCGAGGCCGAGGCAATGACTCAACGCGCAAGTCGCGAATGCCATGTAGGACCGCTGCCTGCATTGTGGCGGTTTCGGCGTCCATTTCTAAGAGTTCTTCAGCAATTTCCATTTATTTAGCTCCTTTTTTCATGATGGTAGAAAACGAGTAATGATGCATTGGACGAACACAGCTCGTTTTATCACATATCTTTGAGATCTTTGAAGTATACCCCCACCGTTAAGATATCGATTACTTGATCAGGTCAGGAATCAGACTCAGGCGCTCCAAATCCACGTCTATCGGGACCCGATCGGCGACACCAAGCAGCGTTCGGCCATCTCCCTGTGCCTCGCGCGCCGCTTGCCGCACAGCTTGGGCGAACCCATCATGCGGGAAATCCGCCAGCAGTGCATCCTGCGGGATACCGCCCCATAAAGTGAAGTCTGGCCCGACCAACTCCCTGGCCTCTGCTAGCGATACATCGCATTGAGGTGGACCGGAAACGCCTTGAATACCGTCGGCGCCGGTATCCGCCAGAAATTTGAGCAGACCCCGAATCGGACCACCCGTATCAACCAGCAAGTGCTTTCCGTGCTGATGAAGCGTCTCAGCTGTTTGCCGGTAACTATCGGCCAGGTACTGGCTGAAAAAAGGAGGCGAGATGAATTGGCTATCGAGGTTATCGGGCGAAACAATGATCTTGCCGGGTCCCGCCGAAACCTGCTCGACCAGTGCCTGCACCTTCGCTTCGAGGATGAAGAGGATCTCGTCGACTAACTCGCCGGCATCGAACAAAAGCATCAAGCCTTCGCTCCATCCCAGCCATTCCAAAAAAATCTGTGAGAAAGGTCGCCGCGGTAGCTCCAGATCCACCACGCCACCGCCACCGATCTCGCCTTGCGCCTGCTCATACCGGGTAGGATCATATACGTAGCTGCGCGCCTTCATGATTTCCAACAGAATCTCCAAATCCGGGGGATTCTTGACAGCGAATTCGGTCTGCCACCAGTCACCATCCGGCCCCAGCTTCCAGCGCTCGACCAGTTGACCTGAATCCGACCTGTAGGTGATCACTCGTTTGTCATCCTGTTCTGCGGTCACAACCTCCACTCCGCCCGTGTCCAACTGATAGGCAGGCGTGATCATCCAAATAGGGACACCCAGATCCTGGCAGATCTCAGGCAGTGACTATTCTGCCCAAAGATCAGGCAAGGTACCTTGTTTGCGGTGCCATCCGTACCACAACGTGAGATTTGGCAAGTAGAGATGTTCTGCACTTGCGGTGCTCGTAAACGATCGCAGGATATCGGTATTGTAAGACATCTTGAACCTTCTGCTTTATCAGGGATGAGGCGTAGTTATTCGACTTATAGCGGATGCAACGCACTGAGCACTCCGCGCTCTACCTTACGAACTAAAAACGAGCTAAATCAGCATTATGTGTATTGGTCAAGCGCATGTTGCACGTCGGCTGAGGAATGAATTTCCCCAGTATCAGACGTTTTCGCGGGTGAAACCCCGTCATTCAGGGATGTCGACTCCGAAAAAGAGGTGGGCTAT
>PIVW01000037.1 GCA_003353825.1 Chloroflexota bacterium | reverse complement strand
GATGGCGTTCATGGTCAAGTTGGGGGTTAAAGCGGATAACTACGACGCTATTCGCAGCGCCACCAGTGTGGCAGCGCGCATCAATGGTCTTGAGGGTAACCTGGGCACACTGCAAGCGGACAAACTGGCCGACGTCGTGGTAATTGATGGCAATCCTCTGGAAGAACTCGACGCAATCAGCAGGGTACGGATGACTTTTCTAGAAGGCAAACGAATGGTTTGATCTAAGAAAAGTCTCCCCTTCTCAATTCCCTGTCCGGAAGCGTCATCACAGGAGATGGCTCCTTCTGTTCTAAAATGCTGGAGATGGCCGCCGAAATGCCCGAACGAAATGGTTTTGCTTTTCCCTCAGAAGGGCCATTTAACATCCAACTCCGAGGCAAGCTCACGTAGTTCCGAGTAGATTTCTGGATCCAGGGGAATACCATTGCGCCTTTTCTCCTGTTCCCTTCTCCATTCTATTTCACCAGGAAGCCATATTTCCTCGACACCGGGACGAACGCGGCTGCTCTTGACCATTGAAATGAAATCTTGGAGATTTCGGTAAAACTCGTTCCTATCTATAAACCAGTCGATATCGTAGGCGATGAACTGGTGTGCAACATCTTGCCGCGCCGGATTGCTATAGGGCACGGTACCATAGGCGCCGCCACTTAACACGCCGGTCAAAATATCAGTAATGAAGCTGAAACCGTAGCCTTTGTAATCCCCCATCGGCAACAGAGTGCCGTCCATGGCCTCGGCGGGATTATCAGTGTTGCGGCCATCTTTCGTGATTGCCCACGTGTACGGCATTTTGCGGCCATCACGCATCAGCCAGCGCATCATGCCCTTTCCGGCCATCGTCAGTGCCATGTCTAAGATGATAGGCATCGAATCTCGACTGCTACCTGTTGGGACAGCAACCGCCCAGGGATTGGTGCCAACAACGGCATCGATGCCGCCCCACGGCGCCATCTCGGGGCCGGCGTTTGTAATGCTAACGCCGATACAACCACTGTCTAAGGCCTGGCTGGCGGAGTAGCTAGCGGAGCCAAAATGGCTGCTGTGGCGCACGAGCACCATGCCAATACCACATTCCTTTGCCTTGTCGGTTGCGAGACGCATCGCCTTAGCGGCCACAATTGTGCCAGGTCCATTGTGGCCGTCCACCAGCGCCAACGCCGGTGATTCCCGTACGATCTCAAATTGGGCTTGGGTATCGATGTATCCCATCTCGATCCGCTCGACATAAGCCCGCACGCGACGGACTCCCTGCCCCTGACCTTGCAGATTGCGCAATTCGCTGGCCATAAGCGCATCTGTCAGCGTATCTGCATCCTCCGGGGGTAAGGTCGTCCGGCCCAATAATTGCCTCGTAAATTCACGCAGGGCCTTCTCTTGCACAATCACCAAGGGGATATGTTTAACTTCGTATACTGAATTGTATTCGTCCATTGGTTCTCGTAATGAGGATGAGAGTATTCCTGGCATACAGCCTAATCCAAATTAGCGATCTTTTAGGCGGGGATCGAGAAAGTCCCGCACCCAATCGCCCAGGATGTTTAGTGATAGCACGGTTAGCATGATGGCAATGCCCGGGAAAACTGCAAGCCACCAGAATCCCCCCAGGAGCTTGTCTCTACTCTCGGCCAGCATCGCACCCCACGTGGGCACGTCGGGCGGAACCCCTAACCCCAGGAAAGATAGCGAAGCTTCGGCCAGGATCACACTGGCGACGTTAAAAGAGGCAATGACAATGAGAGGCGCCAAGATGTTGGGAAGGATACCGCGAAACAGGACGCGGCGATCTTTGGCGCCAATCGCTTGCGCAGCCTGCACATATTCCTTCTGCTTCTGTGATATCGATTCGCCGCGGGCGATGCGGGCATAGGTGACCCACTGCCCAATTCCCAGGACCAGCACGATATTAAGAATACCCGAACCCAGCACCACCAGCACCATGATCGCCAGCAGAATAAATGGGAACGCCAACTGAATGTCGGCGATTCGCATGATGACGTCGTCAAGTCTTCCACCGCGCCCCCCCGCGAACAAGCCAAGCATAGTGCCCATTAGCCCTCCAATGACCACCGCTGCAATACCGACCAGGAGTGATACCCTGGCGCCATAAATCAGGCGAGAGAGCACATCACGGCCTAGACCATCAGTACCCAGGATGAACTCAATCTCCCCCTCTTCGTTTGGAGTTAAAGGGGGCTGCAAACGAAGCATCAAATTCTGGCGATTGGGATCCTTAGGAGCAAGTTGTTCGCTGAATACCGCCGCGAAAACAATCACTACGAGGAAGAAGATAGCTATAATCGGCCATTTCGCGCGTAGTAAACTGGTACTTGCACGCTTCCAAAACGGCGGACTCGGTCGGAATAGTTGCTCGCCCGCTGCAGATTGTGGAGTCGACACCGTGGCAACTGTTTGTGATTGTTCGGTCATGTGTCTATTCCAAGCGCACGCGCGGGTCCAGTACTGTATAGAAAATATCGACCACCAGATTTAGCACAACAAATAGTAGTGCAAAGAGGATGACGGCCGCTTGCACCACAGGGATATCGCGCTGATTAATAGAATTAAATACCAGCCGACCCACGCCCGGCCAAGAAAAGACGGTTTCGACCACGACAACGCCGCTCAAGAGGAAGCCAAATTCCAGGCCGACAATGGTAATAAATGGGATTAGAGCATTGCGGAAGGCATGACGCATTACCACTGTACGGTTAGACAAGCCTTTGGCCCGGGCTGTGGTCACGTATTCCAGTGATAGCACCTCCAGCATAGATGAGCGAACCAATCGAGCGTTACGAGAAAGCGAGAAAACGCCAAGAGTCACGGCCGGGAGAATAAGATGCTTGATGCCCGAAGGGGTGTTGCTGGCCGCCGTTCTGAAATCACCATCCAGGAGCGGCTGCAGGATGGGCACATGGCCCGAGATGGGCAGGAGTCGCCAGCTCAGGCCTACAGTCAGGATCAACATGATGCCCAGCCAAAAACTGGGCATAGACTGGCCAAACATGGCCGTCAGCATCACACCGCCATCAAGGGCTGTACCGCGTCGAGTCGCCGAAAGAACGCCAAAAGGAATGGCCAGAAAGGTGGCGATGATCATGGCGAATAGGGTCAGCTCGATGGTGGCCGGCATGCGCTCCATCACCAGATCGATAGCCGGCGTGCGCGTACGCAAGGAGTTGCCTAGATCACCGCGCAGCAGACCACCCGCGTAGTCAAGGTATTGCTCGTGTAAGGGGCGATCAAAACCCAGCTTGGCCCGAGTTTCGGCAACCTCTTCCTCCGAGGCCCGTTCACTCACGTATAGATAGGTGGGATCGCCGGCCAGGTGCAGCGTGACGAAAGACAATAAAGTCACGCCAAAGATCACCAGGACGATCTGTAACAGGCGTCGGGTCAGATAGATGCCCACAGCACTCTCCTGTTCACGATTTTTCCAGAGAAATTCCCCGGAAAACGACCTAGATTGGCGCGTTTTCCGGGAAATTCACACCAGTAGTAAACCGAATAACCTACTTCAACAGTACCTACTTCAGCGTCGCTGGGTAGACAATGAGCTGCTCATCACGGCGAGGCTCCCAGTCTACCTGGTTGCTAATGCCATAGAAATCGGGCTGGAAGTAGAGCAGCAACCAGGGTGGGTCATTGTAGAAGATATCCAACATCTTGTTGGTGACCTCTCGTTGCTCATCAGCATCAAAGATGGTCGCAAGGCTGTTCCAGAGTTCAAACCACTCAGGGTTCGACCACTCGGTGTAGTTGGTAGCGCCGGTAGGTTCAGACAGGTCGGCCATGTCGTAAACCTGACTCCAGGTGCCGCCACCGGTGCCCACAAAGTAGAGTTCTCCCACGTCATGCGCACGCAGCGCTGGCACGAACTCAGAACTCCAGTCCAGGATATCCACTGTGGTCTCGACACCTACATCACTCAGGTACTGGCCAATGGCCTGCACAACAGCCACATCGTTTAGATAGCGACCACGACCGGCCTGCAAGGTGATGGGGAAGCGCACGCCATCCTCTCCGCGCGGATAGCCGGCAGCATCCAGCAGCTCCTCGGCCTTGGCAGGATCGTAGGGATAGGGCTCTAGGTCGGGATTGTCGTTTGGTTTGTTAACCATGCTGGAAGCACGCTCGCAGTCAAAAGAGAGCAGTTGCTTGCAGATAGTTGGCACATCAACGGCGTATTGCAAAGCGACGCGCACGGGCGTCTCTTTGATGGCCTGACCCGCCACGGTGTCGTCGAAGATGTCGCGCTGGTTATAGCCCACATACATACGACGTGTCCCAGCCACACCTTTCACCTCAGCCGTGTCTCCGGCATTGATTGCGCCGTGCTGGTCGGGCGCCACGTTGGCGATGATATCCACGTTACCGGCGATAAGTTCAGCTGCCCCGGTGGAAGCCTCGGGAATCACCCGCCACTCGATCTCATCGAAGAAGGCGTCTCTCAGCGTGAACTCGTCCCATTTCTCCATCAGAGTGTGGTCGTCCTTGACCCACTCCACGAACTTGTAGGGGCCAGAGCCGACTGGGTTGGCGGCGGCATCTTCCAGCGAAAGGCCCTCATAGTGGTCCTTACAGTGGATGTAAACCTCTGAGATTAAACCCAACCCAATGGACGAGTATCCTTCGGTAATAATGGTCGCCTCTAACTCGCCGTCGACGCGAGCGCCGGCATATTTCAGGGCGTCCAATACAAAGCCAGCCGTGTTACCCGTGAACGCGTTATCGGGATCAGCCGCACGTTCGAAAGTGTAGACAACATCCTCGGCTGTGAGCGGTTCGCCATCGTGGCAAGTCAAACCCTCATTCAAGGTGAAGGTCCATTCTAATCCGTCATCGGACAAGCTGACGGCATTGGCCAGGTATGGCTCAAGCGCACCGGTCTCGGTGATCTCAAAGATAGTGCCATATAGGTGACCGAAGATATTACCTTCGGCGCGTGAGTTGACTTCCGATGGCTCTAAACCGTCGAGATCTACGGTCTGAGCCACGACTAATCTGTTCGGCTCGGCAGCAGCAGGTTCTTCTTCGACCGCTGCAGGAGCTTCTTCTTCGGCCGGCGCGGGAGCTTCTGGCGCCGGGCCTGCTGGCGCAGGCGCTGCACAAGCAGCAATAAGCAGCGATATAACAAGCAACACGCTCAACACGATCCATCGTCTTTCGATAAACAATCTGTTCATAGTTTGCACCTCCAATGAATAACAGAACAGGAAAACATATAGTTTGGCTCGGACCAATCGCCATAACAGTACCCGAAAAAAGTCGACTGCAGACAGTTGACAGCCAGTATCGGATGTGTTATATCACGAATGTGCAGTCGTGTCAATCGAAACATCCAACCTAAACATCATGAAACAACAAATTCGCCATCTTTCCTTCAATCGGTACCTGACATCAGCTCAATTAAGCGATCTATTAGTCGATCTAGTTGCCGCGTATCCTGATCTTGCCACCCTTCATCGTATCGGTGAGAGTCACCAGGGACGAACCATCTGGTTGCTGGAATTGACAAATCCGGCAACAGGACCGGCTCACGAGAAACCGGGCTATTACATCGACGCCAACATCCATGCCGAAGAGATCAGTGGTACGTCGGTGGTAGTTTATACCGCCTGGTATTTGCTCAGCCGCTATGGCATCGATCCGCTGGTGACCAGGCTGCTAGACCAACAGGTCTTTTACCTCGTGCCTCGTGTCAATCCTGATGGCGCCGAGATCGTACAAACGTTACCCTATTACGAATGGATAGGCAACGGTCGCTATCTGCCCGGTGAAGAGCAGTTCGGTCCCGGATTACGTTACGCTGATATCAACGAAGACGGATATATTCTGGATATGCGTTTTCCAGATGCTGGTGGCGAGTGGAAGGCAAGCCAACAAGATGAGCGGCTGATGTTGCCGCGCACACCTGATGATGTCGATGGAACTTTTTATCGCGTCGTGCCGGAAGGTCTTCTGGTGGATTGGGATGGTGGGGATTTCTCCATTCCCCGCCCTCAAGATGGCAATCTCAACCGTAACTTCCCATCTAATTGGGTTCCCGAGAGCCAACAGTATGGTGCCGGCGAACACCCGCTCAGCGAGCCGGAAGTGGCAGCTATCGTGCGCTGGATTCTAGACCATCCTAACATCGCCGGCATGCAGTGTTATCACACGCACAGCGGCGTCATCTTGCGGCCCTGGCTCACATTCCCCGACGCGCACTTTGTAGGCAACGATAAGCTACTTTACGGATTGCTGGGCCAGATGGGCGTAGAGGAAACCGGCTATCCTCTGATCTCGGTATACGAGGACTTCACACCAGACAAGAATCTGCAACGCTATGGTTCCTCCATCGATTGGAGCTTCGGCGCTCTAGGCATCCCCACCTTTAGTACAGAACTTTGGGACGTGTTCAGTGCCGCCGGTATCGAGAGAGAGGATTATTATCCACTGCGGCACTTCAGCGAACAGGACCAGCATAAGCTACTGTGCTGGCAAGACGAGAAGCTAGATGGTGACGGCTTTATGCCGTGGACGCCCTTCGACCACCCCCAACTCGGCGCTGTCGAGATAGGTGGTTGGAAACGACTATTCACATTCCGAAACCCGCCTCCAAGTCATTACCTCGAAGCAATGGCGGAAGCCAACTGTCGCTTCACGTTACGCCACGCGGCCTCGGCGCCACGGTTGCGTCTGCGTAATTGCCGATTGAGTGCAATCGCTGGCGATGTCTACGAGATCAGTGTCGAAGTCGAGAACATCGGCTTTCTACCAACAAATCTATCGGACCAGGCGCTCGCTATGAACGCGGCCACTCCGGTTGTAGTGAAATTGTCTGGCCCTGAGACACTTCATCTGCTGACCGATCGGGCCACACAGGAACTGGGGCACTTGGCCGGTCGCTTCAGCCGCAACCAGTCTTATTCGCGCTTCTATGACTGGCCGTTATCAGCCAAGACAGCCCGTTGGACCGTGCGATTGCCTGCAGAGTCAGCGGTCCAGCTTTCAGTATGTGCTGAATGTCCTAAGGCTGGCACAGTCCGCGCTGACCTTATCATCGACTGCGACAGAACCATTGTTTTCCGTCCAGCCGTCGTGCCAGCATCGGAAGGAGGCCTATCAACATTTTGATGATCGATACCCCCGGTCCAAACGCCCTTCGCCAAGCCGTACAGCTCGATGAAGTTCACTATCGAAACCGCATCTTGCAGATCCGGCAACGAATGGATGGTCAACAGCTTGATGGATTACTTTTTCTAAACGCAGCCAATGTGATGTGGGCCTGCGGGCTTTTCCACATCCCCAACGAACGCCCGCTCGGGCTTTTCGTCCCCCTAAATGGGGAGCCGGTTCTTTTTGTCCCTTTCCTGGAAAAGGAGAATGCCGAACAGAGTTGGATAGCCGACGTGCGCTGGTATCTCGAATACCCGGGCGAGATCCGGCCAGAGGTGTGGATGTTGCAACAGATATCACAAGATCGGGTCGCCATCGATGGGGCTATGCATGGCACGTTCATGGCCTGTCAGGCTGTGAAGCCCGCACTGTATATCGACGACGGTATGGCCAGTTTACGTTACCTGAAAAGCCGCTCTGAGATCGCATTGACCGAACTTGCCGCATCCTATGCCGATTATGGGCTGGATGTAGCACGGCAAGCAGTTGATGACGGATTGGCGGAGGGCATTACAGAACTGGATGTGGTGCAGAGGGTGCAGACCCAGACGACAGCAAAGATGCGCAATGAGCTGCAGGAGTTGATTAACTTTTATCGTGGTGCGGTGGCGCTTACTGCCCACACCGGACCACGCGCCGCCCTGCCCCATGGCCAGCCAGGACCGGTCGTGATCCAGCCTGGCGATACCTTGATCGTCGGTATTGGCGTCAAAGTGGGAGGATATCACGCCGAGAGCGGCTGCACCTTCGTGATCGGCGAGCCAACGCCCGACCAGTTACGTTGCCTGGAGACGACGTGGGCCTGTGACGAAGCAGCCCTGGCGGCGCTGAAACCTGGCAACATCTGCTCGGTCGTGAACGATGCTGCCTGGGCGGTCTTACAAAATGCCGGTTACGGCGAGTTCATTCGCCACCGCATCGGACACGGCATGGGTTTAGAGGGTCACGAGCCCCCCTGGCTCTCCGTTGGTGACGAAACCCCCCTACAGCCTTCCATGGTTCTGTCCAACGAGCCCGGCATCTACCGACCGGGAATCGACGGTTATCGCATCATCGACAGCATGGTGGTCACCGAACAAGGTGGCCGCCGTCTCAGCCGGTATTTGAGTACGCATGGCCCCCACGATCGCGTGATCCCTGCTTGAAGCAGCGTCGACAATTCTCTAGTTTTTCCACGAGGTTTTCAACTTGTCCACTATACCCCATTCCCTTCAATCCGTTTTCGACTGGATCGATGCCCATCGCCAAGAAGCCATTGTCGATCTGCAACGCCTCGTCCAGCAGCCCAGTGTGAGCGCCCAGAAGATCGGACTGGATGAGTGCGCCCAATTGACAGTCGACCTAATGCACAATGACGGACTGGACGCAACTGCCTATCCGACGCCAGACGGACCGCCATGTGTCATTGGCCACATGCCCAGCCCCTCTAGCAACAAAACCTTGCTCGCTTACGCCCACTACGATGTGCAGCCGGTAGAACCGGTCGAGAAGTGGACCTACCCACCCTATAGCGCCCACATTGCCGAGGGACGTCTCTGGGGACGTGGAGCCACCGACAACAAATCGGGTGTGTTGGCGTTTGTCAAAGCGGCCAAAGCCTGGTTGCAGACTACGGGAGAACTTCCGGTCGGCGTCAAATTCATCTTCGAGGGCGAGGAGGAAATCGGCTCAATCCATCTCGGTCCCTTCATCGAGGCTAACCCTGAATTGGTGCAGGCCGATGCCATGCACTGCCTTGATGGTGGCGTCCATCCCAGCGCAATGACGCCTGATATCGACCTTGGTTTGAAGAGCGTGCTCTTTTTTGAATTGATTGCGCGCGGCGCCAATGCCGATATCCACAGCCTAAATGCACCACTGGTCCCTCAGCCCGCTTGGGAGTTGCTGCGCGCGCTCAACACACTGGTGAATGAGAATAGACGTGTGCTTATCGATGGTTGGTACGAAGGACTGTGGGAACTGGGTGACGAGGAGATGGAGCAACTTGAAGCCAACGCCCAACGCCTGGATCTGAATAGCCTGAAACAGGAATGGGGAATCGAGGAATTCGCGTTGGGAAGGGAGGGTGTGGAGGCGCTAAAGGCTCGCGCCTACGAACCTACCTGCAATATCGCCGGTCTTACCAGCGGCTATCAAGGCCCAGGCAGCAAGACGATCGTACCTAGCGAGGCCAGGGCAAAACTTGACATGCGACTGCCGCCGTTGATCGATCCTGAAAAGGCGGTGGAACGGCTGCGCAATCACCTGATCGCCCACGGTTTCGGCCATATCGAGGTAAAGCTGCTCGGCGGCATGCCGGAGCCACCCTACAAAATCAGCGTGAAAGAGGATATTAGCCAGGCCATCATCCGAGCGGCCACCTTGGTGTTTGGCGCACCGCCGGTCATCAATGGTGTCAGCGCCGAGGGTACGATCCTTAAGCATGTATTGATGCCAACAGTATTAACCGGATTTGCCCAGCCAGACTGCAACCTGCACGCTCCGGACGAGAGTATCGATCTTGACCATTACATCAAGGGTATCAAGTATGCGGCGGCGATCATGTGGGAATATGGGAATCACGAATGATATGGAGATAGCTATGCAAGATATTTATGATTGGGTTGATGAACATCGGGATGAGATTGTGATGGAACTGCAGGAACTGTTGAGGCAGCCCAGCATCAGCGCACAGAACATTGGTCTTGGGGAATGTGCGGCTCTACTGAGGCGACAGTGGATCGAAGGTGGGCTGGGCAATACCCGTATCCTGCCTGTGAAAGACGCACCTTCTCTCGTTTACGCCACGGAACAGGCTGCCGATTCGACAGCCAAAACATTACTCTGCTACAGTCACTACGATGTGCAGCCGCCCGAGCCGTTTGATCTATGGATTGACCCTCCCTTTAGCGCCACCATCCGCGACGATGTGATCTACGCGCGCGGTGCCACCGACAACAAATCGGGCGCGTTAGCGTTCGCGCGCGCCGCCCAGGCCTTTCGCGAGTTGCGCGGTGGACCACCGGTCAATCTTGTCTTCCTGTGTGAAGGGGAAGAGGAAGTAGGCAGTCCACACCTGGCCCGCTGGGTGGCCGACAACCAGGAACTGTGCCGCTGCGATGCCAGCATTGGGCTAGACGGCGGCGTTAACCGCACCTCGTTTAAACCCGAAATCCACCTGGGCATCAAAGCGATTTTGGCAATCGAGCTACGTGTGAAAAGCCACGGCATCGATTTCTGGAGTGGCCGGGCCCAGTTGATGAAAGCGCAGAGTGCGAGTTGGCGACTGGTGCACTGCCTGGGCACGATGTTCGATGCCCAAGGCCGCATCACCATCGACGGCTGGTACGACGAATTGCAACTACCTGACGCCGACGACCTGCGCCATCTCCGTGAGGAACTTGAGTATTTCGATCGGCAGGAACTTGCGCGTCAACTTGGCGTCCGCCATGACTTCCCTTTTGACGATGACCTGGAACTGCTCAAGGCAATTCACTACGGCGCTTCTTGCAACATTGCCGGACTGAGCGCCGGCTACACCGGCGACGGCATGAAGACGATCGTTCCCACCGAAGCAATTGCCAAGCTCGATTTCCGCTGTCCCCCCAGCCTGGAACCATCAGATCAACTGGACAAACTACGGGCTCACCTACGCAAACATGGTTTTGACGATGTCGAGATTCACGTCCACACGGCTCGCGCAAACCCCTACAAAACGCCCGTCAGTGAGGCCATCAGCCAGGCGGTGATCCATGCAGCCGAACACATCTGGGGCGAACCACCCCTGGTGATGGGCGTGAGCACCCAGGGTACGATCATGATCAACGTGCCCCACCCGGCCGTGCTCAGCGGTTTTGGAGCGGCAGACAATAACCTCCACGCTCCAAACGAGAACATGCCAATCAAGCGTTACCTTCAGGGAATCAAGTTTGCGGCCACAATCTTCCAGGAATTCTCGGAGCACGTAGCAATTTAGGGGACGATAGATAAAGGGCGAGGGAGATTGGAGATTCAAGAATCACCCCAAGCCACCTCATTAACAGTTAGCCATTGCCCATTAGCCATTGACCATTGACCATTGACCATTGGCCATTGACCATTGACCATTGGCTATTGACCATTGGCCATTGACCATTGACCATTGGCTATTGACCATTGGCCATTGACCATTGACCATTGGCTATTGACCATTGATCAGGGTTTCCTCAACCATGCGTTGCAGAATGCGACAAGTTGTTTCTAATTCGGCAACCTCGGTGTACTCATCGGTCGAGTGAGCGACCTCATAAGTTCCAGGGCCGAATACGACCATGCCTTGACGAACGACTTGGACCAAATGCTTGGCATCGCTGCCGGGCAGATAACCCACAGGTTCGGCCGCTGTACCCGTTTCCTCGGCGCTGATATGTAGAAATCGCTGGGTTAGCGCATTGTCCGCAGCCCTCTGAAACCAGTTACTTATAAGAAAATCATCCACCCTATAGCTGCGATCATGATCAGCTGATTGGCGGGTGGCTGCGATCGCCAATAACTCCTCGATAACCTCCTGGGCATCTTCTCCGGGGATCATTCGCCGATCCACACGTATGGTGCAATGGTCTGCCACCACGTTTGTGCCGACCCCGCCTTCGATCAGTCCGACATTGATGCTGGGCGATCCCACAAGGGGATGCGTGCGTGAAGCCAGGGTTTCGTGTTGATACCGCTCCAGATCCAGGATCAGATGGGCCATGCCGTTGATGGCATTGACGCCGCGCCCTGGATCGGTTGCGTGCGCGGTGCGACCAGCTACATGGAAGGTTGCGCGCAGCACCCCTTTGTGCGCTATCGCCACCCGATTGTGGGTCTGTTCACCCACCACGGCAAAATCGCAGTCAGGTATGCGACCTGCGTCGACCAGCCAACGTGTCCCCAGGCGACCGCCCACCTCCTCATCGGCTGCACACACGATGATCAGCTTGCCCCGTATCTGCTTCTGTCGCTTCTGCAGGCCGGCAGCTACCTGCATCATGGCGGCCAACGGCGCCTTGTCATCCACACTACCCAGACCATAAACCCGACCCTGTTTGATCACACCGGCATAGGGATCATTACTCCACTGTGCGTTCTTACCTAAGGGCACAGTGTCGATGTGGGCGTGAAGGAGAATGGATGGACCTTCATCATTGCCCATCGTTCCCACGACGCTCCAGGCTCGATCATCTGGCGCCACCTTGGCCACGTCATAACCCGCACTTTCCAGGTAGCTTGCGCAGAAGTCGGCGATTGCCAGACAGTCACCCGGTGGATTGGGCGACGGAATGCGGATTAGATCTTGCAGCAGTGAAACTAAAGAATTCGTGTCCATTCGAGAAATTCGCGACTCTGCTCTGTTAAGGTCGGATGAGATCATTCACAGTGTGTTCGATAACGCCGAAGAAGCAGCACCACTGACCTTCCAGTACTGATGGGCGGTGGCGTAGGCCAAATACGATGCCCGCGCGCGGTGCCCTCACTTCAGCAACGATGTCGCCATATAGATTGTATATCTGGCCCAGCAGTGTGTCTGCCTCGATCATTTCCTCAAACGGCAGATCTGGATTGCCAACCCACATGCCCGAAGCCGGCGCCAGGAGTGCAATCTGGAAGCCCTGCCGCCAGTCCTTGGCATAGGTCGGCTCGCCGTCGATCATCCCGTAGTGGCGCATCACGTTCAGGTAGCTCTCTGCCAGGTCGCGGGCCACCACGTGAAAATCATTGGTCAGGGTACGGCAGTTCCCACCTAGCTCAACGGTGATCCCACCCTTATCCAGGCTAGCGATCATCGAACTGGGATTGCCGCTCCCCGTGGGACTGGTGAAAACCAGGGGCCAACTGGGTCCCATAGCCCCGGCCAACTCCCTGCTGGCGGCGTTGTCAGAAGCGAAGATCATGTGCGCCAGGTAGGAGTGCTCTCCGCCTGAGTGAATGGCGATCTGCAGGTCACAATGATCTTTCATGGCGCTCCAGTGTGCTGCCGCCGCGCGCTCTGTCGGATAGCCATCTGACCTGCCGGGATAAACCCGGTTCATGTCATAAGAAAAGGTGTCCAGTGGATCGCCGCGCGTACCAGCGGCAAAAGCGGCGACATTCATGGCCGGCACGGCAACGACCGTTCCACGCAGCCGTTTGGGATCTATCTCTGCCAGCGCCAAGAAGATCGAGAAGGGGCCCTCCGGCTCGTCGCCGTGGGTGGCACCGTTGATCCAAAGCGCCGGCCCCTCCTGCGCGCCTCGGTAGACTAAAATCGGGATATCCTGGCGGTTACCCGCCATATCGACACCCACGGGAATGGCCCCTCGGCCGGTTTCACCGGGCATCACGGAGACCATACCAATCTGTAAGGCTTGAGTCACAATAAACTCCTATTCATGGCAAAAGATTCAGGGTATGGGGATGGGTTACAGGGTTACTCGGCAAAATGTGAGCGATGTGCGTTAATTATCCAAATCGAGCCTGCTCGGCTGTTGTCTCGTGTTAAACCAGTCCTCCGATATCCTCACATATGACGTTGAAGAACAGTCGTCATACGATCCAACGCTTCGCGCAACTTGTCTTCCGGCTGCAGTAAGCTGATGCGCAACCAGTCCACCCACTTTTCGCCGAAAGCTGTGCCAGGAAAGATGAGCACGTGTCCCTCTTTCAGAAGCAGGTAGCTCAGTTCAAAAGCCGGAATCCCACAAGACGCAGCGTTGGTATAGATAAAGAACGCCCCTCTGGGCTCGCTGAAGCTGAAACCGAGTTCACGCAGACCGTCCATCATCAACTGGCGACGGCGGGCATAGATGCCAAAGTACTCGGTCACCACATCCTGGGGTCCGGTGATCGCGGCAAGGGCAGCGTATTGACTCACTGTTGCAGCCGCACCGGTAGCCGCGCTCTTGACTACCGTCATAGCCTCGATAAAGTCCGGCGGCCCGGCCGCATAGCCGATACGCCAACCGGTCATGGCATAGGTCTTGCTGACGCCGCCGAGCGTGATCGTACGCTCGTACATGCCTGGCAAGCTAGCAATACTGAGATGCGTTGACGGCTGGTAGACATACTGCTCGTAGATCTCGTCGCTGATCACGACTAGATTGTGTTTTTCGGCCAACCTGGCGATGGCGCGCAAGTTTCTAGGCGTGACGATGCCCGCGGTGGGGTTACTAGGTGTGACGATCAGCAGGGCCTTTGTGGCCGGTGTGATGGCGCTTTCTACCTCTTCAGGTCGCAAATCAAAATCATCTTCGGCGTAGGTCGGTACAAGCACCATCTGTGCCCCTGCCTGGGTGATCGCCTGATCGTAGCTCGTATAGCGCGGGTCGGGGACAAGGATCTCGTCGCCAGGATCTAGCAGGGTTTGTATGAGCAAGTAGAGACCCTCTTGCCCGCCGCCGGTTATTAGAACTCCATCGCTATCGACGGGGATGCCGTTGTCAGCGCGCAGTTTGGCCGCCACGGCTGCTCTCAGCGCGGGGAGGCCGGCAGCCGGGGTCGGGACATCTGCCCCGCCATCGTGCACCGCGGCTTTGGCGGCTGCTATCACGTGCTCGGGTGTATCCAGATCCGGATCGCCCCGGCCCAAGGCAATGGCATCCGGGATATCGGCAGCCAGTTCCATAAAAGCATAGCGTAACTTGGTGCCGTCGGAGGCCACCGCTCGTAGCTCGGCCGGCGTCACGATCTTGCCGGGAATGGTGTTGTTTGATTGTGTGGTCATCGCTTATCTCTCCCCTGCAGTAATTGTTCGCTAGGATTATCAAAGCTGGCCAGTGCTGCATATTGGCTGGGTGCGGGTGTACATATCGTCATGGCCTGCTTCACGTCGCGCACGGTCGTCACCAAAGCTGTGGGGCCGGCGATCCAGCTCACCTGCCAGGCTGCCAGGCCTGGGGCGGCATAGCTCCCGAGAACAACCGTTCTGGAGGCCATATCGGGCAAGACGGCAATAGAAGAAAATGCAGACTCAGGCGCCAGTGTCGGCGCCTGAGTCTCGTCGGCAACTACCGTCAAATCGATATCCACTGCCCAGGCCGCCAAACGGTCGAGCGTGGCTTGTTCTAGTAGATGCCCAGTCATAGGATTGGGATTTGGCACGATCAGCAAGTCACCGGAAGCAGCGGGAAGCGGCTTATCCAGATCGATCGTCTGAATTGTGGCGCCGGCAAAATCAGCGCCGGCATTGTATGTCACCGGTGATGGCTGGGGCACGAAAACGGTTTTGCCCACGGCCAACGAGCGCAGGGCAACAAATCGGGCTTCTTGAACACTGCCGGTAATGAGCACACCGCTATCTGGATTGACATCGATGCCGTGTTCTAGCAGAAGCTCGGCAACTCGTTGGCAGAGGGCGGCAAGACCAGGCCGCCGGGTGTAATGATCACATTGGTGGCGATCCATGGCCTCGGTGGTCCCCCGTCGCACCCATTCCGACGTCAATCCGGCCCCAACTCTACTGGTCAGCTCAATGGCATCATCCCCCAAAATGGAAGACGCCTCGACCAATTTCTTCGCTCGTCCTGAAACGCGTTGACCCAAAAATGTTGTTGTCATAACTTTAACTCTCCAGTTTGTCGTATGAGATGTATCACACACCCTCAGGCCTGTCAACACCTTCGCCCTCTTTGTACACCTGCATGTACTCGATCTCTATGCCACTCACTTCGTCATCTAGAAAGGCCACCCAGCCTTCGGGGTGTACGTGACTGCCGGTGACCTTGCAGGCAAAACACTCCTTCAAGGTGGCGCCGTTTGCTTGAGCTTCGGCCAGGGCCGCGTCAATATCCTCGACTGCAAAGCAGATGTGATGCAATCCCTCGTGGCCACGCTGATCGATCCAAGAGGCAAAGCGTCCGTCAGGATCCATCGATTCTGTGATCTGGTACTCGATGCCGCCCAGTTCGAAAATGGCAGCCTTGTTGCGACTCTTGGCAAAAGTCTTGACCTCGGTGTCTGCCGGCGCGCCCAACAGGCGTTTGTAAGCATCCAACGATTTCTCTACATCGCGTACGGCGAACGTCATATGTTTGATCAGTGTTACGTTCATTTGTTCCTTTCTCCTAACTATTTCCCGGGCAGGGTCGTCCAGGACTTGCGTTGATTCAATCGTTCTACAAATTCGTCAATATAGAGCGTAACTTTCTCTGGTGTAAATTCAAAGTTGTAGCCTTCAGCCAAGACGGCGTCGGCTACGGGACCGGCGTCGAAACGTTGGCCGCTGAAGCGTCCGGGCACCTGACTGAATAGCCAGACGAATGCCGGCGCCAGCGTCAGTGGGTCGACCCACGCGGCTTTCTCTTCTGGGGATAAGGCTGCTGCTTTCGCCCGGGTGAAACCAGTTGGTTTGATGAGTTTGCCTGGGCCCATCGTGTTGACGGCGATGTTGAAGGGCTCCCCCTCCATGGCCAGGGCTTTGGTAAAGCCTTCTATGCCATGCTTGGCCGCGCAATAAGATACCTCATCTACAAAGCCGCGCACGCTGGCCCCACTGGCGATAGTCACGCAATGACCGCCGCCTTGCCGAATCATCTGTTCCCAGACCGCCTTGACGCCATTGTAGACACCGGTGAGATTCACGTCGATGGTATTCTGCCATAGGGCGGGGGACGTTTCGGTGAAAGAAACAAAGTGGATGCGCCCTGCGTTGTTGACCAGCGCGTCCAGCCGATCCCATTGCGCCACAACACGTTCGACCACCGACTCCATCTGCTTGTAGATGCCGACATCGGCTACGATAGGCAGCACCTCTCCGCCGTCGTCAGCGATCTCTTGAGCGGCCTGGCTCAACTCATCCTCAACGATATCGGTGATGCAAACGTAAGCGCCGGCCTGGGCCAGACCGCGAGCGATGCCGAAACCCAAACCGCGACCTGCGCCTGTGACCAATGCCACTTTGCCAGTCAGCGTCTGCTCCATGCATCACCTCATCTCGAGTAGATCGGCAATGTTAGCATTAGGCGCGATCACCGGCTCTATCATGCCCGATTTACTGGTCATGATCACTGCTATCCCGGGGCCGTATCCGCTGCGAAAGCTGCTGCCCTGGCATACGATACCGACAATGATGGCGCCTCGCAGATAGCCATGCCCGTAGCGGCTGTCCCAGTCGGAGACGGCCACGATATCGCCGAAGCGCAACTCACCAAGGCCATTCTCGGCCAATAGCTTTGGATCAGAGGTCTGGAGATTCAGGGCTCCTGCCTCACTGCCCAGTCCGGCGCCTGCACCTGCCAAAACGCTGGGAACAACACCTTTTACCGGCACAACCAGTTTGCCGCTGCCGCTGACGTCGGGATTGAGCGCCTCCAACAAAGTGGGAGAACAGCTCTTGAATTCTATATCTGGAAAGCCGTCCAGTTTGAGACCAATGCCATATGCTTGTACCTGCACCCGGTCACCAGGAGCCATCAATTCGATGTCTTCCTGCCCAAAATCACAGATCACATGCTCGGCGAAACGCCCGCTTTTGCCGATAACCGTCCCTGTTGCGCCGACCACTCTGCCGCTTACAACGCGAGCCTTGTTGCCCAGACAGGAATAGACGCCCAATGCGGTATTGGCGTTAACATCGCGATTTTTGATGGAGACACCTGGCTGGATCAGTTCTGCGGCCCATCCGGTAGCCCGATCGCCAACACGAACGTTATAGACCAGGCCGCCGAAAGCAGGAACGACCATAGGCTCGCCCTCGGCAGAGACCAGGTAGGGGCTGGCTGGTAGCCCGGGCATCGCCGGGTTGGCAATTTCGCCGGCCACGGAGATTTTTACAAGAGAAGAGAGGTTTGTGTTTAGCATGATATTCGAATTTGGCTGTGGGATGGTAGGATTGGTCGCCCAAACCAGACAGTTTGAGTCATGATCGGATATCCAGGATGTTAGCAATGTTAGCGCCAGGATCAATCACAGGTTCGATCTCTCCGTTGGCGCAAACTAGCAGATCCTGACAGCCGGGGCCATGGCCAGTCATCACCGAATCGCCATGCATGATAAGGCCAATAGTTACGCCGCCAGGTTTGAAGCCACGTCCATAACGATGGTCGGTATCCATCACCGCTACCAGGTCGCCGAGGCGCAACTGATCAATGCCCAACTCCGCCAGGGCAGCACGATCACCGGTCATCAAATCCTGATCTACGAATTCTGGTGTTAGCTCTGCACCACTGCCCATAATATGGGCCGGGATTTTGGCCACGACAGGAACCTGAATTCGCCCGTCACCAGAAGATTGCAGCCCCCACTTCTGGATCAGATTGGGAGCGGCTTTCTTGATCAATACGCCGGGAAAATCAAGTAGCTTCATACCTCGTCCATGCGTTTTTAACAGGATCGTGTCCCCCACCGCCAGCAGGTCAAGTGTATCAGAAGAGAAATCGACCAACAGGCGGGCATGCTCACCTGTGACGATACCTTGGGCGCCCGATGCCAGGCCATCAACTACTACAGCCTCGTTACCGATGCATGTAAGATAGTGCATGGCGTGATCGATATCGTAGTCGGGATGGGCGATGCTAACTCCCGGTTCTACGTGGTCACCCGACCAGCCGTAGGCAGGATCTCCCACGCGGGCGTTATAAACGATTCCAGACATGCCGATCAGTACAGTGCCTGTGCCTTCAGTATTTGGTCGGTAGGGGGAGCGGGTGAGGGTTGGCGCGCTTATATGGCCAGTTACTGCCATCACGACCAGATCCTCAACATTGGTTTTAAGCATCGTCAAACGTTCTCCTTACACTACCCGGTTTACCACATCTCGACCCTGGGCGAACGCTTGCACATTTGCCAAAACATCTCCCATCTGGCGGTCGCGAGCGCCACCTGTGCCACCACCGATGTGGGGCGCCAAGATGACATTATCGCAACTCGCAAGGGGATGGTCATAGGGCAACGGTTCGTAGACAAAAACATCTAGTCCAGCACCGGCGATTTGCCTATCGTTGAGAGCGGCAACCAGCGCCTCTTCGTCGATAACCCCGCCGCGACAGATATTAACCAGGTAGGCGCTGGGCTTCATGAGCGATAGTTCCTTTGCGCCGATCATGTTCTCCGTCTCTGGTGTCAGTGGTGTGGATAGAAGCACGAAATCAGATCGAATCAGCAGATCATCCTTTTCGGCGTAAGTAACATGCTCCATCTCCTCGACCAATGGCGGCAGCCGCTTGCGCTTGTTATAGAGGACGGGCATACCCAACGCGCGTGCTCGGCGCGCCGTCTCAGTTCCGATCTCGCCGAAGCCGATAACCCCTAGCGTATGGCCGTAGACCTCCAAGAGGCCGGGTAGTTTCATCCACTGAAACTTGTGGCGGCGCTGCTCGGTTTTGATCGGCTCAACGCCCAAATCTCGATAAGCCCCCGTGACAGTTGCCTCATGTGCTTTGATCAGGTTCTTGCTCAGGGCTAGAATCAGGGTGATAGCCAGCTCGGCTACAGCAATACAGCCGAGGAGGGGCATTGTCGCCACTTGCACACCCGCCTGACGAGCGGCTTCTAGATCGATGCCGTCAGGGCGAGTGCCATAACGTTGGATCAGCTTGAGATTCGGGGCAACCCGAATGTGTTCAGCGGTTATCGAGCGCCCTTGAGCAATGATGACGTCGGCATCGGCAAGTAAGCTCACAAACGCATCTTCGTCAGCCTTTTGTGGCGCCAGAAGATGTAAAGACTGGACTGGTTCTAATCTGTTTATCCATTCGAAATCGGCGTCTGTTTTTGGATCAGCAAATACTGCATTCAAACGTGTCATAGGCTTTGTCTCCTTTTACTTTGTCGCCTCATTTTCCCCCTCCCCCTCGGACTGTGGCGACGGCCATTGACCGACAATATGGGAGGCTGATTCGTATATATGCTCGTAAAGAATCTGTTTTGCCGTAGCTTTGTCTCGTTCGGCCATTGCGGTCACCAACGTTGGGTGGGTGCCCACGACCTCGTCCAAGAATGTGTATATCTCGTGCTGTGTGTGCACACAGCGTTGCACACCCACTTCGATCTGTTTCCACATCTTGAGCACCAGTTCGTGGTCGGCTAATCGTACGATATATTCGTGAAACTCAAGATCGGTTTTTGCCAGCCGTTCAGAATCCTGCTCTTTGGCTGCGATTCGCATCATCTCTACGATTCCATTTAGCTCTTCGAGATTCTCAGGCTGCAGACGATCGATCGCCCGTTCAAGAGCCAGCGATTCTAGCACCACACGTACCGAATACAACTCATCCACATAGCGTCTGGTTAGCGGTGTTACGATGACTGATTTGTATGGCGTGCTCTGCACCAGACCCTCTTGCTCGAGTATGCTCAGGGCCTCCCGCACCGGGCCGCGACTCACCCCAAGGCGTTCAGCGATTTGTACTTGGTTTACTTCAGCACCCGACGGCAGGCTACTATCGATGATGGATTGTCGTAGGATCTGGATTACGTTCTGTTTGAGAGTACGGGGGTTTGTAGTGGGGATGTTCAAACTATTCATCTATGCTTCCTAACAGAAGTAGCGATTGACAACACAATACACCTATGATATAAATCAATTACGGTTATCTGTCAACTGTTGACAGTCAGTAGTGTGATTTAGAACTTGACTTTTCTCGATTTGTACTCATCACGCGTGTCTATCTGTGTCCAAATTACTAACCAACGATAAATTTGTCGGTATTCAAATCAGCCCTATCAGTTTTATCGACGAAGGCGTAGGAGAAGTTCTGGGAATCTTTCAGGATCACGTCGGGGTCAATGTCCTGATGGTGGGGCCATATTAGATTCACAATGACGCACATATTCCTGGCCGATCAGGCCATCCGCGGCGAGCAGATCGAGGCGATTCGTAACCAGTTGTGCGACGGCTGGAGTTTGAGTAATCAACCGTTCGGCGCCACTGCTATCTTAACCGAAAATGTGGATATTACAAAGGCAATGCTAGATACAGCTGGTGATGACCTGCGCCTGATAGTCAGGCTCGATACGGGAACGGCTGCCGTAGCCCAAACTTCCGTGCCCATTGTCGATCTACCAAACACCGCGCTAGTGGGTGTGGCAGAGTTGGCCGTACTGTTGATTCTGACTCTTAGTCGCCATCTCTTCTCGGTTACCAGACGAACACAAGACCAGCAGTGGTTAGCCGACCGCAGCCAGCCCATCCTCACAGATCAACAGCGATACACATATAACTGGATAGGGTTGGAGGATTTCGGCGTTCTCTACGGCAAGACTGTGGGTATTGTAGGGTTGGGACTGATCGGGTGTGCCACTGCCGAACGCCTGCGCGCCTTCGGTATGACGCTACTCTATACGCAACGCAACCGTCTAGACGGCGCTACTGAAAACAGCCTGGGTGTGCAGTGGCGTTCACTCGACGACCTTCTGCAACAAAGCGATTTTGTGAGCCTTCATCACCGCTTCCAGGAGGGGGAGGGGGGGAACGACGGGCAATTCGGCGCTCGTGAGTTCGCGCTGATGAAGCCCACGGCCTACCTCATCAACACGGCCCGC